>DAOUSK010000092.1 GCA_030627265.1 Methylococcaceae bacterium | reverse complement strand
GCCTGATTTACTCATGGAATAAAATATATTATGAGCATCGAGTGACTTTTTAACAGCATCAAAATTATCGACTGTTAAAGCAACATGTCGATCACGTCCACCATGTTCGGGCCTACCAGAAGTAGGGTCCATATTAGGTAATAAAATAATATGTAACTGCTGATTTTCGCCCAGCTTAAACCAAGCACCAGGAAAGCCTAAATCAGGTCGCTCCATACGGTGTAAACCAATGACTTCTTCATAAAACTTGATCGAAGCGTCCAGGTCAGAAATCATTAAACTGGTATGGTGTAATAAGAAGTTTAGTTGAGTCATAAATAGTAACCTAAAGTGAATAATAAATTTAGAACGATACTGCGCTTACTCAAAAAATCGCTTTAAGTATTGCCCTGTATAGGAAACCTTAATATTGCAAATATCTTTAGGTGTTCCTTCTGCGACAACCATTCCCCCACCATTACCACCTTCAGGGCCAATATCAACAACCCAATCAGCGGTTTTTATCACATCTAAATTATGCTCGATAACAATAACGGTATTACCGTGATCACGTAAGGTGTATAGGACATTCAGTAGTTGTTGGATGTCATGAAAGTGCAAGCCAGTGGTTGGCTCATCTAAAATATAAAGCGTTTTACCTGTATCACGTTTAGACAGCTCTTTGGCAAGCTTTATACGCTGCGCTTCACCACCTGAAAGGGTGGTTGCATTTTGCCCGACGGTTATATAACTTAAACCAACATCTAATAACGTTTGTAATTTACGCGCTAAGGTAGGAACGGGTTTGAAGAAAATATAAGCTTCTTCCACCGTCATGTCTAAAATTTCGTTAATGGTCTTGCCTTTATACCGAATTTCTAGTGTTTCACGGTTATAACGCTTTCCAGCGCAAACATCGCAGTGGACAAATACATCAGGTAAAAAGTGCATTTCTACTTTAACAACCCCATCACCTTTACATGATTCACAGCGCCCACCTTTTACATTAAAGCTGAAACGCCCTGGAGTATAACCCCGTGAACGCGATTCTGGTGTTGCTGCAAAAAGTTCTCTAATCGGCGTAAATAAACCAGTATAAGTGGCAGGGTTTGATCGCGGCGTTCTACCAATAGGCCCTTGGTCTATATCAACAATTTTATCAAATTGATCTAAACCTTCAACCGTATCACAAGGGGCGGGCAGGGTAGTTGCACGGTTAATTTCTCTAGCCGCAAAACGGTACAGTGTATCGTTAATTAGGGTAGATTTACCTGAGCCAGAAACGCCTGTTACACAGGTTAATAGGCCAACAGGAAAAGAAGCAGTCACATTTTTGAGATTATTACCTTGTGCATTACGTACCGTGAGTAACCTTTTCGGATTATGAGGCGTTGTTTCTGCAGGAATGCTAATTTCACGTACACCTGATAAGTATTGTCCCGTAATTGAATCTTTTGCGTTAATAATATCTTCAGGCGACCCTTGGGCTATGATTTCACCCCCATGTACGCCAGCACCAGGTCCAATATCAACCACATATTGTGCAGCACGAATAGCATCCTCATCATGCTCGACAACGATCACTGTGTTACCTAAGTCCCGTAAACGAAACAATGTATTGAGTAAGCGCTCATTATCTCGTTGATGTAAGCCAATAGATGGTTCATCTAAAACGTACATAACCCCCATTAATCCAGCACCTATTTGACTGGCTAAACGTATTCTTTGTGCTTCGCCACCTGATAAGGTATCTGCGCTACGGTCTAAGGTGAGGTAGTCTAGTCCTACATTGACTAAAAATTCTAAACGTTGCTGAATTTCAGTATTGATTTTTTCAGCAATTTTTCCACGTTGGCCTGCTAAATTTAAGTTTTTAAAGAACTCTAAGGCTAAATGTATAGGTAGGTGAGTTAATTCATGTAGTGGCTTGTTATCAATGAAAACGTGTCTTGCTGCGGTATTTAATCGAGCGCCTGAGCAACTAGCACAGACTTTATTAGTTTGATATTTTGCCAGTTCATCTCGAACAACTTGTGAGTCTGTTTCTAGGTAGCGACGCTCCATATTGGCAATAATGCCTTCAAAACTATGCCTTTTTTTACGTTTTTTTCCACTTCCTGTCACAAAGCTAAAATCAATTGCTTTGCGTCCACTGCCATAAAGAATAACGTGCTGAATATCTGCACTTAATTCATTAAAGGGTGTTTCAGTATCAAATTCATAATGCGCTGCAATAGAGCAAATCAGCTGGTAATAATAAGCATTACGCCTATCCCAGCCGCGTACAGCACCGGCAGCTAAACTAATCGTTTTATTATGCACAACCAGTTCAGGGTCAAAATGTTCCTTACGGCCTAGTCCATCACAAGCAGAGCAAGCACCTTTAGGGTTATTAAAGGAAAAAATGCGCGGTTCTAATTCAGTGATACTGTAACCACATTGAGAGCAGGCATATTTTTCTGAAAAGACCAGCTGCTTCTTTTCATCATCCATGCAGACGGCGGTAGCAATGCCACCGGTTAGTCTTAGGGCGGTTTCAAAAGATTCTGCTAAACGTAATTTAATATCATCACGAATTTTAAAACGATCCACAATCACTTCGATGGTATGTTTCTTTTTTCCATCAATTTCAGGTAATTCATCAAACTCATAAACCACGCCATCAATACGAACACGAATAAAGCCTTGTGCTTGTAAATCTTCTAATAATTGTATGTGTTCACCTTTACGCTCATTAATCACGGGGGCTAATAACATCCAGCGTTCGTCTACTGTTTGATCTAGTACATGATCAACCATTTGGCTAACTGTCTGCGCTTCAAGCGATAAGTTATGTTCAGGACAGCAAGGAATTCCTGCGCGTGCATAAAGCAGGCGTAGGTAGTCATAAATCTCTGTGATGGTACCCACGGTTGAACGTGGGTTATGTGATGTGGATTTTTGCTCGATAGAAATAGCTGGCGATAAACCTTCGATATGATCAACATCAGGTTTTTCCATGATGGATAGGAATTGTCGCGCATAGGCAGAGAGTGACTCTACATAACGGCGCTGACCTTCAGCATAAATGGTATCAAAAGCCAGAGAAGATTTTCCTGAGCCCGATAAGCCAGTAATTACAATTAAAGCATCACGCGGTAAATCAAGGTCAATATTTTTAAGGTTGTGTGTTCTTGCACCGCGTATGCTGATGGTATCCATAGATTATTTCTTGTGAGTTTTATAAAGTTGTTTTAAATAAGTTAAAAAATCATCTTTTAAGTCATTGTGTAATAAAGCCATTTCGACGGTTGCAATTAAAAATCCTAATTTATCACCACAATCATATCGTTTTCCCTCAAACTGGTAAGCCAATGCGGTTTCATTTTCAAGTAAACTAGAAATCGCATCAGTTAATTGAATTTCACCACCCGCGCCTTTGCCGGTATTCTCCAGTTTATCAAAGATAGCAGAGGTTAAAATATAACGACCCACAACCGCTAAGTTACTAGGAGCAACATTTGGTTTAGGTTTTTCGACAATAGAATCAATATGGCTTAATTTTCCGCTCAGTGGTGTTGTTTTAACAATCCCATACTTTTCAGTTTGACTTGGGTCGACTTGTTCAACACCTAAAACAGACTGGTTATTTTCTTCAAATACTTTTGTCATTTGCGCGATACAACCACGCTCACCATCTTCAATTAAATCATCCGCTAAAATAACAGCAAAAGGTTCGTCCCCAACAATAGGCTTAGCACATAAAACTGCATGACCTAAACCTAAAGCTTCAGACTGGCGCATGAAAACACAAGTTACATGACTCGGTATAATGCCTTGTATCATTTCTAAAACGGCAGTCTTGCCTTTTGATTCTAGTTCTTTTTCTAATTCATAAGATTTATCAAAGTGATCAGGAATCGCACGTTTATTTCTTCCTGTCACAAAAATCAAAGTATCGATGCCAGCCGCAATCGCTTCTTCTACCGCGTATTGAATGAGTGGCTTATCAACAACGGGCAACATTTCTTTTGGACTTGCTTTTGTCGCAGGTAAAAATCGGGTCCCTAATCCTGCAACAGGAAAAACAGCTTTAGTGATTTTTTGTGTCATAACTTTGATTTCCATGTTGATGAAAAATTAATAAAAAGAAACCTAAATAAGGGTGACTTAATTTAGGTTGGTATGAATTTAATGAATAACTGATTGTTCTTTTAAAGCAAGGTGTATTGTATCGAGTGAATCATTATCGACATTAAACGTTAGGTCAGCTTGGCTCCCAACCGTACTAATAGCAATCAATCCTGCTTGTTTAATCGCGTGGATAGCTGATTCTATATGTTTACTTTCAGTGATCACGACGGCCGCATGACCATTATCAAATAATTTACGCTCTAATTGATAGGCAATCGTTTCTGCGTCAGTACCTAATATTTTAATAGAGCTCGCTTTTTGGCTAAAACGTGCAGCACGATCTGCCATACTCACTGAACCTAAATCAGCATCTGATGCAATCCCTGTAATCATCCCTGCACCAACGGTCACATTAGTTAGACGATCAATGATAATAAATGAGCCTGTACCTTTACTTTTTGTATAAGCATCAAACACAACAGGGGCATTAACAGAAAAAGAGCATAAACCGATTTCATTCAGTTCTAAGCTCGTTGCATCATGATGTTCTAATGTATTGACATCAATACGGTGCTGAATATTAACCACTGAGCCTGAGACACTGCGAGTTGCTAACTTTAGCGTATATTGCTTACCTGCAGTGAGTCCGTCTTCAGCCATCCAAACGATATTTGCATCAAATTTATCTGCCACTAAAGGAATATTGTCGCTTTTGACAATCATATCACCGCGGCTAATATCAATTTCAGTGGTGGTGGTTAAAGTAACTGCCATCGGTGCAAATGCTTCTTCTAGTTCACCATCAAAAGTAACAATAGCTTCAATTTTGCTAGATTTACCTGAAGGCAGAACCGTTATGGAATCGCCTTTATGAAAAATACCTGAAGCAATTGTTCCACAAAACCCACGAAAATCGAGGTTAGGGCGGTTCACATATTGCACAGGAAAGCGAGCATCTGAAAAGTTATTATCACCAGAAATCTCCACTGTTTCTAGTGTTTCCATCATGGTTTTGCCTGTGTACCAAGACATATTCTCGCTTTTATTAACGACGTTATCGCCATCAAGCGCAGAAAGAGGAATTGCATGAACATCATCTAAACCATCAAGGTCTTTAATGAAGCCTAAATAATCAGCCTTAATATTTTCGTAAACTTCTTCGCTATAGTCCATCAAATCCATTTTGTTAATAGCGATAATAATATGTTTAATACCTAGCAATGAAGCAATAAAGCTATGACGTTTTGTTTGGGTTTGCACACCATAACGCGCATCAATCAAAATAACAGCTAGATCACAAGTTGAAGCACCGGTTGCCATATTACGCGTGTATTGCTCATGTCCTGGTGTATCAGCAATAATGAATTTACGGGTCGTGGTTGAAAAATAACGGTAAGCAACATCAATGGTAATGCCTTGCTCTCGTTCTGCTTGCAGGCCATCGACTAATAAAGCTAAATCAACTTTTCCAGCACCTGTCGTGCCCGATTTAACGCTGTCCGCTTGTACCGCAGCCAGTTGATCTTCATAAATCATTTTTGAATCATAGAGTAAGCGACCGATAAGGGTACTTTTACCATCATCGACGTTACCACAAGTTAAAAAACGTAGTAATTCTTTACGCTCATGTTGTGCTAAATAAGCATCAATATCGCTACTAATAAGATCTGATTGGTGTGACATAATATTTCCTGAAATAAATTAAATTAAAAAAACGAAGAGGCGCTAGAAGTAACCTTCACGCTTTTTTTGCTCCATTGACCCTGATTGGTCATGATCGATTAATCGACCTTGACGTTCAGAGGTCGTGGTTAAGAGCATTTCTTGAATAATTTCAGGTAAGGTTGTCGCTGTAGACTCCACAGCTCCTGTTAATGGGTAGCAACCTAAGGTACGAAAACGTACCATTTTCATTTCTACTTTTTCATCTTTACCAATCGGCATACGATCATCATCAACCATAATCAACATGCCGTCCTTATTAACAACAGGGCGTTCTTTAGCCAAATATAAAGGAACAATAGGGATATTTTCTAAATGAATATATTGCCAAACATCAAGTTCAGTCCAATTAGAAATAGGGAAAACGCGAATGCTTTCACCCTGATCAATTTTTCCGTTATAGGTATTCCATAATTCAGGGCGTTGATTCTTAGGGTCCCATCCATGATTTTTATCGCGGAAAGAATAAACGCGTTCTTTTGCGCGTGATTTTTCTTCATCACGGCGAGCACCACCGAAAGCAGCATCAAATTTATATTTATTAAGCGCTTGTTTTAAACCTTCCGTTTTCATTACATCGGTATGCTTTTTACTACCGTGTGTAAATGGCCCAATACCTTGATCAATCCCTTCTTGGTTTGAATGAACAATCAAGTCCCACCCTAACTTCTTCACTTGTTCATCACGAAATTTAATCATTTCCTTAAATTTCCATGTGGTATCAACATGCATTAAAGGAAAGGGCGGTTTACCGGGATAAAAAGCCTTACGGGTTAGGTGCAGCATTACCGCTGAATCTTTTCCGACTGAATAAAGCATTACTGGGCGTTCAAATTCTGACGCGACTTCGCGAATAATATGGATGCTCTCAGCTTCCAATTCTTTTAAATGAGTTAGTTTATGATCAGTCATTGAATAATTAGGATTAGGTTATAATAAAAAAGAAAAATGCTCTTACATAGAAAAATATCACTGCTACTCTTACATAGCAAAATATCACTGCTATTTTAAGGGTTTTATGAACTGAAATCTATAATCAATAGTATTTAATTAAATGGTAATATATAACGATGCGTCAATTAACAGGATTAGAACATTTTTTCACCCATCATTCAGGGACTATAAAAGCCGAACCAGTAGCTGAATTTATGCAAAAGCAATTCAATGGGAGTCATTTAGTTGTTTATGCTGAGCCATTATCGGAACAGAAAACAGTGATCGCAACATTAGCTTTAAATTCTGAGATGAACGCCTACGATGCTTATGCTCAGCGACTAGAAATGATTTTTATGGGTGAAGTGACCAATGAAAGCATCCCATTAACCTATACTATTAATGGCTTAGACTTATCTTTTTACGGGCGCTGCTCAGTATTATCTAAAGTTTGTGGTGTTGACTTGTACTTTTCAAACTATAAACGGGTTGAAGGTTCTGTTGCCAGGCAAAAAATCACTATCTCTATTAAAGAATTAGTAAAAGAATTGAAGAAATTACAAAAGGACTCTAACAGCTAAGAACCAAATATTCTGAGGTGGTTAGCAAGACACATTACTGTTAACCAATAAAGGCAAGGAGTAGAATGTTAATTAGTTGGTTAAAATACTTAATTTAACATAATATACATTATGCGAAGCTATATAGCAGAAGCCGGAAGGGGCTCTACTCCCCACCCATGAACCAAGAAATCTGTTTTAATGCTGCCGCAGGCGGAAATCAACGCTTATATAAAACAAATGAACAGGCGTTTCACCCGAGTCTACGATTTTATACCTACGGAGCAAGTGCTTGATCTTTTCCTTGCTCGCGATCCTCCGTTAGCCGGCGTCACTTGAACGCTAAAAAACTGTTTACTATGTAGTAATTTAATGACTAAGGGGTATAAAATGTCATTTGGAAGCAACCTAAAATGTCTTCGTAGGGATAAAAACTTAAATTGAACCAAACCAAGGAATAACCAGAAAGTATGGAAGTCCATACCAAAGTACGGGTGTCACAGGTACCCGTACTCGAATACATCAAACAATTTTACAAATAATAAAATGTTTTTTAGCAATGAAGAGTTAGATCGTCATATACGCCGTCGTCCATCTGTACAACTGATATGTGTAGGTGGTTTTTTACAACAACCAATGTTTGTTACGGATGATATTCTTGCAGTGCCACTTTCAGCAATTGGAAGCAGAGATTTAGTAACTCTAATTGCGGACTATGTATCTATGGATTTGGACATTCCAATATCAGTCAATGAAGTAGAAGATTATAAGCAACGATGGAAAAACACAAGCCCGGCTATCGCTCTTATTTGGCACCCAATTCATGATACAGGCACAAAAGAATTAGAACGTTCAGCAGATATTTATTTTTCAAGAGGAAAGAGAAACCTTTCTTTAATTACGGGAGATAAAATAGATATTGTTGGAACCATAATACTTCACGATGATGACCATGAATACAAGCTCTTTCCTCCACAAAGCAAAAGACGACAACGACTATGGTTTTCAAAAGAAGAAGCACTTAGCTTTCAAAAAAGCCTTATTCTGCTTGCTTCTCAATCAGAAAAAAATAAAAGAATTGCTCTTGCTCTCCAGTTCTATTTAGATGCTACAAATGAAAAAAGTGAAGAATTTAAAATTATAAAATTTTATAACGTTCTAGAGTGTCTTTCTGCAAAATTTAAAAAAGATGGCGTTGGCTCCAGGGATGCAACACGAAAAATGTTAGAAGTAAAAGGCGGACAACATTGGTCTGTGGAATATAATGGAGTAAAAATCACTTATGATCTAATTGCAGTAACTGGCAAATTTCGTGATGTATTGATGCATGGTTCAAAAATAAGCAAAAATACTTTTTCTAAAAAAGATAGAGGTAT
This sequence comes from Methylococcaceae bacterium, assembly GCA_030627265.1. Lineage (GTDB taxonomy): Bacteria > Pseudomonadota > Gammaproteobacteria > Methylococcales > Methylomonadaceae > Methyloprofundus. Next base: position 291 of record DAOUSK010000092.1, on the reverse strand, counting down.
TATTGACGTATTAGCTTTCGAACCATACAAAATAGCAAATGAACTACATCAAACTGTAGACAATGCATTGTGGAAAATTGCAAATAGTAACATCGCATAATGGAGCCTATGCAAAATAACGGCGTGGGTTGGTATTTTCCACACCGTTAAGTTACATAAGCTTTGGTGTGATTATGCGAAGTTGTATGGCGAAAGTCGGAAGGGATGTCTACTCCCTTTTGAGCTTTCAAATATCGTTTTGGCGCTTAGTATCAAAAATGGGAATAAAATGAATAATAAAAACAAATCATT
>DAOUSK010000172.1 GCA_030627265.1 Methylococcaceae bacterium | reverse complement strand
GGTTAATATCAATACCAGACTCTTTAACAAAAGAAGTGGTAACAATAAAGAAGATTAGCATGATAAAAACAATATCCAGCATAGGAGTCATGTCAATATCAGCACTTTGGTCAATAGAGGAACGGTTAGCTCTGCGGCGCATAATAGATTGGTTAGTGATATTTTAATAAATCAGCCAAATGGTGAGATTCACCCTTGACGCGTTCTTCAATTAATTTGTTGAAATAAAGCCCCGCAATAGCGACGACCATACCTGCCATTGTTGGAATAGTCGCTTTAGAAACGCCAGCAGCCATTGCGCGGGCATTTCCCGTCCCTGTGACTGCCATTACATCAAAGACATTAATCATGCCTGTCACTGTGCCTAATAAACCTAACAAAGGGCAAAGGGCGATTAAAATTTTAATCACGGAGACACCGCGGCTCATTTCAATGAGTGCTTCCGAGATAAGCGCTTGGCGGATAAATAAAGCATGGGCAGAACTTTTATCTTGTCGTTGTTGCCATTGTGTTAAATAGTTGATGCGTAATTCTGGGTAGCTGGCTCTAAAGAACAATAAACGTTCAATAATTAAGCTCCACATGCCAATTGCAACGAATAAAATGACCCATAAGATGTTGCCACCCAGCTGCATAAATTGGTTTAGTTCATTAAAGACAGACATTATTTGCCTGCGCGACGGCTCATGATACCTGCGCTTTGCTCATCTAAAATTTGCACCAAAACCTTACTGCGCGAGGCGACAAGGTTGTATAAAAACAGGAGAGGAATCGCAACACATAAACCTAACATGGTTGTTACAAGGGCTTGTGAAATACCGTCAGCCATTAATTTAGGATCACCGGTACCAAATAAACTAATGGATTGAAAAGTGGCAATCATGCCGGTTACTGTTCCCAGTAAACCTAATAAAGGCGCAACCGCCGCAAAAAGTTTAATAATAGATAAGCCACTTTCTAAAGCAGGGACTTCGCGAGTAATCGCTTCATCTAAAATAAGCTCGAGTGTCGCGGTATCTTGTTGGCCTGCTTGTTCGGTTGCTAACAGTACACGCCCCAGAGGGTTGTCGTTACTGGCTGTCGGCCTGCTGATTTGCTGCTGCATTTTGTGCCCTGTTTGCACTAAAACAAATAAACGGAAAAGAGCAAGAACAAGGCCAATCGAACCTAAGGTTAAAATGATATAACCAATAATACCGCCTTGGTCGATGCGCTCGCTGGTATTAGGTGATTGAATTAACAGGCTTAGCATCACGCCGCGAGTCGGGTCAATAGCAAGCGTTGCTAGGCCAGAGCGTGTTTCAGTAAAATCTTCAATTAAGTTTAAATATTGGCTGCTCGGTTGACGCGCTAAACTCACTAATGAATTCGTTTCAGGCGAATAGCGCAAGTAACCGCCTTGGGCGATAGTATTAAAGGAACCAATACGAATAATTTCAGCAGATTCACGCGTGCCTGCCGCGGTTTCAATTTGGCCGTTAAAGCGCACAATTTTTGCTGATTCCGTCATCTCGTGTTGCAAGGTGAACCATAAGTTTTCTAATTGCTCAATGCTGGGTAGGGCTTTGCTATCGGCTAATTTTTCTAAGGCATCAGTGCGGTTTGGATATTGCGCAGAAATAATCGATTGTGATAATTCCGCAGTTAAGTCGCCTGATGTTTGGCGGGCAACACCAAATAATTCACCTAAAACGCCACTACGTTCTTTTAACTTGGTTTCTAACTGGCTTAAAAGGTCTTCGTTAGCTTGTAAGCTTGATTTTAATTGTCGGCTGCGCTTATCTTGTGTCGCAAGAGCTGTTTTTGCGGCCAGCAATAATTTTTGTTGATTATGTTTTTCTGCTAGAAATTCTGCTTCACGGGTATTATTTAAGCTGCGTTCTTGACGTTGATTTTTTTTAATATCAGCTAATAATTGGCTTAAGCTTTGCTCGGCAGCCCATAAATGAGAGCTGAATAATAGACTAGCAATGATGAATAATAATTTCATTATTTGGCCTCCGTTGCAGCCGCAATGGGTAGCATTAATAAATTAGGGGCGGTTTCTTTACGAGCCATTCTTAATCCTTGGCGAATAGCGGCAGCGTGAGATGAATCTAAGGTTTCCCAACGTTGCTCATCTTGATTCCAAAAGCCAGCTTCACTAGCATCTAAGCGTTGATAATACAGAGCAATACGGCCTAAACGTAAAAAATCGACTGAACTTTCTTGGCCTTCTAATTGAATGTTACCGCGGTAAGCTTCTATCGTATTACCGTAGCTATTTTCTATTTGATACGCTTCAATAAGGCGACGAAACTTTTCCGCGGTGGTCACATCAGCGCGTGACATCATTGCTTTTAGTTTTTGCAGGCGTTCTTGGCGTTCTTTGGGTAAAAAAGGCAAATCTAAAGCCACAAACTGCTCTAAACTTTTTTGCATATTAATAATTAAAGGCACAATTTCACGCTGTGTGATTTCAATTTGCTCTAATTGCTGCGTGAGCGATTGTTTCTCTTGCTCTTGCGATGCTAATAAACGGTCTAAATGCGCATTATAAGTTAATAATGTTTTTGTTTGGTGTTTAGCCGAGCGATATTGCTCCAACATTTTTCGTGTGCGGTCATCTAAAGCATTAATCTTTTTTTGCGAGAGACTAGCAGCAGAATGAGTGTTATTTTCTACTTGAATGGCTTGGGAAAGTGTGTCGGCAGAAGAGGGTAAGCTGAATAAAAGAGAGCTGACTATAACAAGAGTGTGGCGAGGCAAAAGAAGCATAAAAAAGACGGGTTTTATTAAGCTAAAAAGAGTTAAAACTTTAACACAGCTAGATAAAAAAACAACGGGGGATATGACTTACTTCTTGTATGGATGGGGATAATTCAATGTAGCACTGCCAGCCCTTTAATGACTGGCAGTGCTATTAAATCTTAACTTGTATTAGACGCTAGAGCGAATCACTAACGACACGGTTATAAAAAGGCCACTCTTTAACATGTAAGTATTTCCTTATCGGCGACTTAATGATGGAGACACATAAAGCAATCGAAAATAAACACCAAACGGCAGCAAATTCATTAGGGTCATCAGTCAGGGCATCAGATAACAGCGGGCCGACTAAGCAATGGAATAACACGAATCGATAAGAGCCATAAAAGAATGGCAAATAAAAGGCAATCCATAAATAAGCAAAACCATGTAAGCCCCCTTCAAAACCGGGTAGCCAAGCATTTGGCGGCGACATAATATCATTTAAAGGAAGTTGCCAAGCAATGTGCCATGCACCCGAGGTAGAGCAAACTTCTGTACCACAAACCGCTTCTGTACCGATAGTACATAATCCAGCCCATGCAAAAGGCATCATCTTCACAATCATTGCTAATGCTGCTACTGCACATAAAGTGTAAACAGTGGTTCTAATTTTTAATTTGACACTTTCAGGAATAAAGTACATTGCTACCATATTGATAAAAAATGGCTGAAAAGCAATATGCAAATACCCAAAAAGGGTCAGCACCTGATTAACGGGGTTACC
>DAOUSK010000121.1 GCA_030627265.1 Methylococcaceae bacterium | reverse complement strand
CTAGCCTGCTTCTCTACCACACCTGATTTTGACTGGGCATCTGCAATGGCTGGCGCTATAAAGCGTTCCGCTTGAGCTTGGCCTGCTTTGACTTTTGCTTGCTGCCAATAAACAATGGCCTCGGCATATTTTTCTTGCGTATAAGCTTGAATACCTTTTAATATCAGCGCTGTGCTTTCTTGTGCATCAACCGCTAAAGTTTGTTCGATAGCCTCATTCACTTTATCGGTAAACTTTTCACCTTCTACTTGAAATAAAGCTTGGGCATACGAGCCTTTTACACGCGCATAATCCGCATGCTCAGAGCCTAAATTTTTCGCCAAACGCGCATAGACATCGACCACTTTAGGGTAATTACCGATGGCCATATAGCTATTGGCTAATAAAATAGATTTTTCAAAATCAGCAGGATTTTCTGCTAATTTTGCTTCTAACATTTTTATGGCTTTAGCAAAGTCTGGCGCTTTATCTTGGCCATTGCTCGCTTGTGCTGATTGCTCACTTTGTGCTTTTAATGCCACATAATCGGCATAATCTTCACTGCGCCCCAAATCGAGGTAAATAACAATACTGGCTATAATTAAGACAATACCCGCACTAAATACGCTTACTGCTTGTAATACAGTAACGGGTTGCGTTTTATATTGCACCGCGTGTTTTCCCTCTACATCCTGTAACAGAGATTTTTCTAGTTCTGCTTTTAGCGCTAGATAAGAATCGTTATCTAATGTGCCTTGAGCTTTTTCAGCATCCAACTCGGCTAAACGCTCACGAAAAATAATGACATTATCCTGCTGAATATCTGAGCTGGTTTGCTCTGCTTTTTTATTAATTCTTAACAAAGGCAGTAGTAAAAATAATAGGGCAACCACGCTGAATACTGCAATCCAAATCCATAAACTACTCATTACTTTTTATCCTTATTTAATACTTTTTGTAAGCGTTTTTGTTGCTTAGCATCGAGTTCCAGCGTATTTTCTTTGGCACTGTCATCTTTACCACGTTGGCGCACTAAGAAAATAACCACCAACAAACCAGCGATTAGTAATACAAATGGCCCTAACCATAAAATGGCATTTTGGCTATTAAAGCGCGGTTCGTATAAAACGAAATCACCATAACGAGCAACCATATAATCCACAATTTCTGGATTACTGCGCTCTGACTCTAGCATTTCATAAATTTTCTGGCGTAAATCCTGTGCAATCGCTGAATTAGAGTCGGCAAGGTTTTGATTTTGGCATTTAGGGCAGCGTAGTTCTGCAACTAGATCATGGAAACGAGCTTGTTTCTCTGCATCTTTAAATTCATAGGTATCAATGGCTGCATAAGCTGAATTCAGTGAAAAGAACATTAAGAATAATAAAAATCTAAACATTTTAATTCGCCCCCCAGCTTTGCATAATGGTTTGCAGCTCTTGCCAAGTTTGCTCGGTAATCACCCCAACATGGCGGTGGCGAATAATGCCTTGCGCATCTAATAAATAAGTTTCTGGCGCGCCATAAACACCTAAATCTAAGCCTAGCATGCCGGATTCATCATAAATATTAAGTTGATATGGATTGCCTAATTCGCTTAACCACTGCGTCGCGGCTGCGCGGTTATCTTTATAATTGAGCCCAATTATCGCAATTTTATTTTCTTGAGCAATACGTAAAAGCTGGTCATGCTCTTGACGACAAGAAGGGCACCACGTTGCCCAAACATTGACTAAAACCGGCTTGCCAATTACGTCCGCCATCGTCAGTTTACGTTCTGGCTGTAATAAAGATTCCACTTTAAAAGCTGGGAAAGATTTATCAATCAATGCCGAAGGCAGCTCTCTTGGATCAAGACTTAAGCCTTTCCATAAAAATAAAATCAATACCCCAAAAAGCGCCAAAGGGATAAATAGTAATAACCTAGGCATGAGCTACTCCTTGTTTTTCTTTATTATTTCTACGGTAGCGGCGGTCAAAAGCCGTTAATATACCGCCAAGCGCCATCAACAAACCACCTAACCATAACCAGCGTACATAAGGTTTGTAATGTACTCTGACTGCCCATGCGCCATCTGCGAGAGGCTCGCCTAAGGCAACATATAAATCACGAAATAATCCAGGATCAATGGAAGCTTCTGTCATCATTGAACGCTTCACATTATAGCGACGTTTTTCTGGGTGTAAGGTAACCACGGGCTCACCATCCAATGATATTTCTATGCTGGCTTGATCGGCTGTATAGTTAGCGCCTTTAACCGACTTGGTTCCTAAGAATTTAAACTGATAATCGGCTAGTTCAATGCTATCTCCTATTGCTAGGCGCATATCTCGTTCTTCACTGTAAACAGAGACCAATGTAATGCCTATTGCCGTTACAGCAACGCCCACATGCGCCACCATCATTCCATAGTAGCTAGGAGAGAGTTGTTTTAGCTTCTCAGGGATAGATTTGGCGCGACGAAACTTGCCTTTAAATTCCTGAGCGACGGCGGTAATAATCCACATGCTTAAACTGATGCCGATAAACACTCTAAAATTAAAGCCATCTCCATAAACAAAAGGAAATATCAATCCTGTCGCTAAGCTCACAATACCAGGCAGCATGAGTTGCTGCTTCACAGCCTCAACTGAGGTAGTGCGCCAGCGTGCAACAGATGAAAATCCTAAGCAAATAACCATCAAGCCCATAATAGGCACGAATAAAGCATTAAAATATGGCGGGCCCACGGAAATTTTTCCTTGGCCTAAGGCATCAATTAATAAAGGGTACAAAGTACCTAATAATACCGTGACGGCCATCACCATTAAAAAGACATTATTAATCAGTAATAACATTTCACGTGAAAGCCAAGTAAAACTGGATTCACTTTTTACACTGGGAGCTTTAAAGGCGTATAAAGTTAAAGATCCACCAATGGTTAATACTAATAATATTAGAATGAAAAAACCACGTTCAGGGTCAGTCGCGAAGGCATGAACGGAGGTTAATACTCCCGAACGAACTAAGAATGTGCCTAGTAAGCTTAATGAAAAAGCAAAAATAGCTAATAACAACGTCCAACTTTTAAAAACGCCACGCTTTTCCGTTACCGCTAATGAATGTATTAAAGCAGTACCCACTAACCAAGGCATTAAAGAGGCATTTTCAACAGGATCCCAAAACCACCAGCCGCCCCAGCCTAGTTCATAATACGCCCACCAACTGCCGAGTGTAATTCCTGCACCTAAAAATGCCCAGGCAATATTTGTCCAAGGGCGTGACCAGCGCGCCCATGCTGCATCTAATCGACCGGATAAGAGTGCTGCAATGGCAAAAGAAAAGGCCACCGAAAAACCAACATAACCCATATAAAGTAATGGAGGATGTACGATTAATCCAAAATCTTGTAATAAAGGATTTAAATCAGCACCATCCGCTGGGTAGCGCGGTAAATAGCGTAAAAAAGGACTGGAAGTCCAAAGTAAAAAAGAAGTAAAACCAGTTGCAATAATGCCCATCACGCCTAAAACACGGGCGAGCATATCTAAAGGTAACCCACGGCTAAATAAGCTAACGGCCAAAGTCCATCCGCTTAAGATTAAAGCCCATAATAATAAAGAGCCTTCATGCCCGCCCCACACAGCACTAAGCTTAAACTGTATCGGTAATTGGCTATTAGAATGATTGGCTACATATTGCACGGAAAAATCATCTTGCCCAAAAGCATAAGCTAAGCAAATAAAACTGATCAGCGTAAAGCTAAACTGTGCCTTTGCTAGTGGTTTGGCATATTCCATCCATAGAGTTTTTAAAGTAGCCGCCCCATATAAAGGTACTATGGCTAATATAACCGAAAAACCAAGTGCTAAAATTAATGCAAATTCGCCTAATTCTGGGATCATTGTGCTGCCTCTTTTTTTGCTTTCATAGTTTCTGCAATCTCAGGCGGCATATAATTTTCATCATGCTTGGCTAATACTTCTATGGCCTGAAAAATACCGTTTTCATCCATTTTTCCTTGCGCAATAATTCCCTGCCCTTCACGAAATAAATCGGGCAAAATTCCTGTAAACACAACATTCACAGTATGTTCATAGTCGGTCAATGCAAAACTAACGCGTAATGAATCGGTCGCACGCTTAACACTGCCATCAACGACCATTCCACCGGCACGAATTCGCGCACCAACAGGTGCTTCACCGTTAGCTATTTGGCTCGCCGAATAAAAGAGATTAATGTTTTGGTTAAGCGAATACATGACTAAACCAACAATCAAGCTCGTGCCAAAAACAATCGATAAAATAATGATTAAACGTTTTTTTCTTTTAGGTGTCATGATGCGTTTTCTTCTCGTCTTAATTGGCGTTTTGCTTTCATAAAAAAAGCGCGTTTCAATAAAATAACTGAAACTATATTATAAATAAAGATGGCTAAAGCAATGCCATAACTTAGCCAAACATAAAGTCCATGTTTGCCCATTTGTAAAAATTCGGTAAATGAAGTGAAATCACCCATTTCTGTTTCCTTTGTCAATTAAAACTAGCCTCTCTTATTTTTCAAGAAAGGGTGTGCCTTTTAGTAAAAAAATCTTAACGATAGTGAAATTATAGCGATTTAATAAGCGCTTGTACCCAGCTAGTTTTCATTTCTCTTTGTAAAACTTCAAGCCGAGCCCGCTGCATTAAGATAACCGTAAAGAAACAATAAAACCCAAGCACCATAATTAACAAGGGAATCCACATCTCAGGCGGCATAGCGGGCTTTTCTGTGACAGTAAACGTCGCCGGCTGATGTAATGTATTCCACCACTCCACTGAATATTTAATAATAGGAATATTGACTAAACCCACTAAAGATAAGACCGCTGCTGCTTTATCGCCACTTTGGGTATTTTCAAATGCCCCCCGTAATGCAATAACGCCGACATATAAAAATAGCAAAACCAGCATAGAGGTTAAGCGCGCATCCCAAACCCACCAAGCACCCCAAGTTGGCTTGCCCCAAATAGCACCCGTTGCTAATGAGATGATCGCAATAGAAGCACCGAAGGCAGCACAAGATTGTGCCATGATATGTGCCATTTTCATTTTCCAAATTAAGCCTATCGCACCTGCGACAGCCATCAACATATAACAGGACTGAGCTAAAATAGAGGCTGGCACATGAACATAAATAATGCGAAAGCTATTTCCTTGCTGGTAATCCGGCGGTGCAAACACCAATCCCCATACAGTGCCTGTTAGCAACAAAATAATGGCTGCCCCAATAAACCACGGCAGTAATTTACTGCTAAATTCATAAAACCAGCGCGGTGAAGCAAGCCGATAAAACCATTGGGGAAATTTAAAACTCATAATAATCCTATCTATTTATATTTATCGAGAGACTACAAATCCTGACTCTGTTATTTTCATTACCAATCTATAAGAATTAAATAATATACTAATTTTAATTATATTCTTATTTCTCCAAAAAGAAGAGACCTAATTAACCCACTATTTTAAATAATCGACTCCGATATTTCTTACTTTATCTTTATGATGGTAATACTTATATTTTGATAAGGCTTCAATACCATGACAATCAACACAAAATGTTCCTTGTACCCCTTTATGACGTAAAAAACTAGTCACCACATTACCTTCAATATTTTCTTGCTTGTTAAAGTCTAACAAGTTTTCCCTTTTCATCTCTTTATGAATAATAGGCTCCCACGTATGCGGTTCATGACAGGTAATACAAGCAATCACGCCTTTTTCTTGCATTGATTCATCTGCTGCTGACAATACCGGCATCACCGTTTCATCAGAGCTTAAAACCATATCTTGATAAGGGTGGCCATAATCAATGATTTCTTTGTCTTTACCCAAGCCCTCTTTTTGATGACAATTTAAACATAGTTCATCACGTTTTAAATGTGGTGCAGTCTCATCACGCACTTGCTTATCAACCGCAATCACCGAACTTAAAAACACCTGTTCAGTCGAACCTTTATGCAGCGTATGACAAGCCCCACAAGCACCCGAATGTAAGGGCGTTTCTTCCTGCTGGTTTTGCGATTCTTTTGCCGTTACCCGTAAATCATGATCG
>DAOUSK010000021.1 GCA_030627265.1 Methylococcaceae bacterium | reverse complement strand
TGTTAATGAATCGTGTGAACGACGTTGACCACGTGTTGAACGTGTTACTTTACTTTTTTGAACTGCCATTATTGGGCTCCAGTATTTTTAAGTTTAGCTAAAACAGAAAAGGGATTATCAGGTTTAGTCTCATCTATTTCTGGCTCTACAAACGCTACATTTGTATATTGCATACAAGGTTCTGCATGCCTAGGATAGTCAGGAAGAGCAATAATCACTTCATCCTCAACGATACTCGGAAACGACACTTTACCTTCAGTAATCAACAATGGTTCCAAGCCTTTCTCTAATCGATCAGCTTGTTCCATCGTTTGTACCATGCCTATTTTAACGTCTTTACTCACATCCCAAGGGAGTGACTGCAAACAAGTTTGGCAAATTAGGTTTAAATGTCCTTCAATATGGCCTTCAATAGTAGGAACTTTACCTTCTTTAAAAAAATGTAAATCAACCTTCATATCCCCTTCTTTATCAAAAAGGAATTCAGATAATCGATTCATCCGCTGAAACTTAACAATACCTACAAGGTGACTTGTACGCTCGGCAAATACAACAGGGTCTATAAGTTCGGGTAATTGATCTAACATATCTATGCAATAATAGCCGTTTTCATACCTTTTTGTCAATTGGAAAATACTTAAATCTCTCATGCAAAACCAATCAATCATTTTAGCCTCAAGCTCCCTCTACCGTAAGCAGCTTTTAGAAAAATTAGCTTTAGATTTTACTTGCGCATCTCCTCATATAAATGAGCGCAGACAAGAGCATGAAAAAGCACCCCAACTTGCTTTACGTTTAGCCAAAGAAAAAGCGTTGGCTCTCACTGCGCAATACCCAAAACATATCATCATCGCTTCAGACCAAGTTGCCATTCTTAATGGTAAGCAACTCTGCAAGCCAAGCAATAAAGAAAATACCATTCAACAATTACAAAGTTCATCAGGTCAATCGATTGAATTCCATACTAGCCTTTGTGTTTTAAATAGCGCAACAAATACCTTAAAAACCGATATTGATTGCAGTACAGTTCATTTCAAAAAACTAAGCGACCAAGAAATCATTCATTATGTTGAGCGTGAACAACCGTATGATTGTGCGGGCGGCTTTAAAGCCGAGGGTTTAGGCATCGCCCTTTTTAATCGCATTGAAAGTGACGACCCCAACTCACTGATTGGTTTACCTCTAATTAAGCTCGTCGCTTTATTAAAGGAATTCGATATTTCCGTTTTATAAGCCTACCAGCCTTACTTACAACCATCCATATTTAGCGAGGCAAATATTTCATTGGGTTAACAGGCTCACCATTACGTCGAATTTCAAAATGCAATAAGGGCTTTGCATTAACCCCGACCCCCATCTCCGCAATAACCTGGCCTCGTTTAACTTTTTGCCCCTCTTTAACTAATAATCGGCGGTTCTGCGCATAAGCACTTAGGTATAAATAATTATGTTTAATAATTAACAAGCGCCCATAACCGACCAAACTACTACCACTATAGACAACAATACCTGATTCAGCGGCTCTAATCTTCCTACCTACCTTACCCGCTATATTGATGCCTTTTTTATCCGTCGCATAAAAACTGCTTGCCACCTTCCCCTTAACGGGCCAACGCCAATGTAATTTTTTTAATTGCGTACTCGGCTTAGCTTTAACCTTTTTCTTCGTGCTTTTTTTCTTATTTGTCCGCTTCCACTTACTTTTCTTCTTTACTTTTTTCTTACTTGCTAGCTTCCACTTACTTTTCTTTTTCCAGTTACTATAAAGCTTAAGTTTTTTCCCTACACTTAATTTATAAGGAGGTCGGATACTATTCCAAATCGCTATCTTTTTATAACCGTAGCCTGTCCTCACCCCGACTGAATATAAAGTATCTCCTGAACCAACAACATAATATCTAGCGCCAACTAAATCACGACTGTGCGTGGGTACGCTAGAGCAACCTATCACGCCAAAAATCAACACTAGAAAAACAAATACCTTCCTCACTATCAATCAACTAGAGATTAACAAAAAGAAGAATAGACTCAATCATGCTATTTTGGTAACAAGCTATTTTTTGCTTGATTAATTTGCGCTGCCAAATGAGCCGAACCACCACGATCAGGATGATTTTTGAGCATAAGCTTTCGGTGTGCCTCTATAATTTCTTTCTTAGTCGCCATTATTGAAACCCCTAAAATATCACAAGCCTCTTGTCTCGTTAGGCTGGTTGATTTTTTCGCTGCTTGATTAGGTTTATGGGTTGAAAATTTAGAGCGATAAAAAATTTGAACTATTTTCTGTATTTGAGGCGCATAGCGCAAAGCAACTGGGAAAAAACGCAATGCAGCAGCAACCAACGCACCTAGCGCGGCAAGCAACCAATGCAAGCGCCCCATTAATGCTAGCACTAGAATGATAAGTAGCATAAATAGATAAAAACTTTTTTTTATATAAAGCTTCCGCTCATTAGCTGTTTTTTTTAAAAAACAAATAAGCCAATAAAAAACAGCAATTATGGCTAATAGTAAATAAATTCGTATCATTTAAATATATATTTAAGTCATTGCTCAGGATAAATAGCTTTCAATATCAACTTCATCTATTTGTTCTGGCTTTAAAAATTTTTGCGCATAGTTTTTGTACACACCACTGATTAAGAAAAGCTTGAATAAATCTGCATCAATATGCTCATCCTTAACCATAAAGCTCATGATTTCAATCGCTACTGATAAGTCCTTTGCTTTTTTATAAGGACGATCTGACGCTGTAAGAGCTTCAAAAATATCAGCGATTGCCATAATCCTTGCGGGAATAGAAAGATCTTCCTTCGTAAGCTTACGCGGATAGCCTGTTCCGATTAAGGTTTCGTGATGCGTTCCCGCATATTCTGGAATATTTTGTAAGTGCTCCGGAAAAGGGATTTTTTCTAGCATTTTAATACTTAAGATGACATGCTCATTAATTTTATAACGCTCTTCTGCGCTTAATGTTCCTTTTCCTATGCATAAGTTATGAATTTCTCCATAATTATATAAGTGCTCAGGCACCTCTAATTTAAAACCTTTTTGTTCATAGATAGCAGCATCAAAATTCTCACGCTTAACAATATGCTCTATTTTATCGCTTAATAATTTTTCTGTTACGGGAAGGTCCATTTTCTCCTGCCCTTCATAGCGCTTAGCCTCTACTTCAGCTAAGCCTAAACGATCATCAAAATGTCGCTGCCACTCTTTATCTGCAATACGCTTCACTCGCTGTTGATCATTAATACTCATAAATTCACCACCAATGTTGGTAGTCGCTAAAAATTCAAAATCATCTCTCAAGCTGTCTTGTTGATTTTTTAGCTCTTGCTCTGAAATTTCTTGCTTTAAATAATCAATTTCGGCATCCCGCCATAACACCTCAAAGCGCATGCGGACTTCATGAACTCTATTATAAATTGTCTCTAACTTAGTGGCTTTATCAACAACATATTCAGGCGTAGCTACTTTGCCGCAATCATGCAGCCACGCACCAATTTCAAACTCTCTGAGCTCTTCCTTTGAGCTAAAATTAAAATCTTTAAAAACACCTACATCACATTTATTTGCTTCATCCAATAGTAATTTAGCTATTACAGGGACCCTTTCACAATGCCCTCCTGTATAAGCAGATTTTTCATCAATTGCTTCTGCAACCAACTTAATAATCGAATTTAATAACTCTTCTTGCTTCGCCTCATAAGCTTGAATGTTTTGAGACATAGAAAGCAAAGATTTTGATAAATCATCAAATTCAATAATTCGCATTTTTATATACTTTACTTCATTAAACTTTCTATTCTTAATTTTTTCATTTTCTAGAATTAATTTTTTTATTGGCTTAACAATAAGATTAGTGCTTAGAAAAACAACAAACAATGCAAGCAACAGAAGGCAAAAAGCAATAAAAAAAGAATGCCTAATTTTTTCTATATAAGGCTCCAACAATTTATCCGCATCAAGTTTTACCCCCAAATAAGTCCGCCCTTCTGACAAAGGGAGTAGCATTGCAAAGTAATTCACCCCTCCTTTTGAATATTGAACAATACGCTTTAATTTCTTCTCAAAAATATTCGCTAGTAGCCCAGCGTCAAGAATATGATTTTCATCCAAATTAATTTCAGCATTATTTACATCTTTTTTTATAAAATCAGAAGAAGCCAGTTTTTCCCCTTCCTCATTAACGATAAATATCTCAGAGCTTTCATCAGTTTTTTGTAGCGCCAGCATCTTATTGAGTTGCATCATCGTATAATCAACCGCTAAAACACCCCCGTTATTTTCAAGTCCTGCCGAAAATGTAAATCCAACTTTATTTAAATTAGAGAAAAGATGGGGCTCTGTCCTAGTCACGCCTTCACTTTTTAACGCCTTTAAATACCAAGATTTAGTACGTGGGTCATAGCTTTTTTGTACAATTCGCGTCTCGATTATTCGTAAATCATCTGTTAGAAAAATTCTTTTTTGCTGATTATTGATACTTTTAATAACAATCCACGAAGTCTGCTTAGGTGCGTCATAAGCTTGTAATACTTGAATATTATTATACTTATTAATCAACTGATAAAATCGCCCACCCGCTTGGGCAAAATAAATCGCGTAGATACCAGGGTTAGCACGCAAAATACGTATTAGTTTAGCGAGTGCAAAATGCTCTTCATTAAGACTTATTTGCTCAAGAAAAACACTATCGCCTCTATTGGTCGCCAATATTTTTCGTACCGAGCGCCCTTCAGCATTTAGGTGCCCCGTTATATTGTTACTGGTTAATTTAAACGCAGTCTGCGCTGATTCCGCTGCCAATTGCTGGCTAAAATAATACTGGGAAATCAATAGAAATGATGTAATACCAGCAGTTAATGTAATCATCACGGTTAAAACACTAGTTCTTATAGATATTTTAAGCATAATTGACCTTTTGAAGTTAAATATTGACACCTTTATTATTAGCACCGCGTTAAGCAAATACGGCCACACAAAACCAGACTACTAAACTCTTCAACTAATACAAAGAAACAGACACTACTCAGCAGTTATGCCATATTTAAACTACGCTTGCGAAATATATTTTAAAATTTCCACGACTTGCTTTGGTGTCTCTGTCACTGCATAAGCCGCCGCATCAACTTCTTTTAATGGATGCGTCAAGTCTTCTGCATGCATTACTATCACGGGGATACCTAAGCCACTTGCCATGCCTGCATCAAAAGCTGCGTTCCACTGGCGGTATTTATCGCCAAATCTCACAATAACCACATCCGAGCGAGAAATATAGCTTTGCGTACGGATCGCATTAATTTTAGCGGCTTTATGATCTTTCCAGAAAGGTTTGTCTTCTGCACCTAAAATTTTATCACCAACATTGTCACTGTCATCATGGTCAGTAATGGGAGTTAAGACTTCAATGTCTAAATTAGACTCAGTAATACCTTGTTTGATTTGCTCGCGCCAATCACTGTGAATTTCACCTGATAAATAAATAGTATAAGCCATGAAATTTTCCTAAAATAAATTAATCGTTATTATGTTCTATTCGCCTGCAATCGCCATTTCTTCAATTAAAACAGAACCGATACGCACGTTGCCACGGTAATCAACATCATTACCGATTGCAACAATATGCTGAAACATATCCTTTAAATTACCCGCAATGGTAATTTCTTCAACCGGGTATTGAATAACTCCATTTTCCACCCAAAAACCCGACGCACCACGCGAATAATCACCCGTTATAGGGTTAATACCTTGCCCCATTAACTCAGTCACCAACAAACCTGTATTCATGGTTCGTAATAATTGCGTAAAATCTTGGTCACCGCTTTTCACAGACAAGTTATGTACACCACCTGCATGGCCTGTACTTTCCATACCCAATTTACGAGCGGCATAACTACTTAATAGGTACGTCTTTAATACACCGTCTTTAATAATGTCATGTGCTTGCGTGGCAATACCTTCCGCATCGTACATAGCACTCCCTAATGCACCTAAAAGATGTGGCTGCTCATAGATGTGCATAAATTCTGGGAATAACTGAGACTCCAAACTATCTAATAAAAAAGAAGATTTTCGATATAAGCTACTACCACTGATAGCGCCTAGTAATGAACCTATCAAACCACCCGCCACTTCTGCCGCATATAAAACCGGGGCTTTACGCGTACTTAATTGTTGCGCACCTAAACGCCTTAGCGTTCTTTCGGCTGCTTTTTTACCAATTTGTTCTGCGGATTCTAACTCTTTCTGATTTCTGACTACCGAATACCAATAATCGCGCTCCATATTGCCATTCTGCTCAGCTAATACCGAACAACTAATAGAGTGCCGAGTCGACGCATAGCCATGTAAAAAACCTAAGCTATTGCCAAAAATATGCAGACCAGAAAAAGTATCAACCGAGGCACCTTCTGAATTACTAATCCCTTCAAATTTTCTAGCGCTATCTTCACAGCTAACCGCAAGATCAACGGCTGCATCAGCCTCTAACTGCCAAGGATGATATAAATCTAAATCTTTAAATTCCACCGCCAATCTATCCGCATCAGGCAATCCAGCATATTTATCTTCACTGGTATAACGCGCAATACTACACGCTGCGGATACGGTTTCTTTAATTGATTTCAGCGATAAATCCGTACTGCTCGCAGACGCTTTTTTCTGCCCAAAGTAGACTGTTACACCTAAACCTTGGGAAGTATGATGTTCGATGGTATCCACCTCACCTAAGCGCACATTAACAGATAAGCCTGTATCCACACTTAAGCCTGCTATTGCGCTAGTTGCACCTTGCTTTTTAGCTTCCGCTAAAGATTCTTGAATAATCGCTTCGAGTTGTTTAATTTCTTCTTGAGTTTGCATACTATATTTTTATAAGCCAAATTAGGGTGTTTATAAACTTAAACCTGTGTACCACCAACGGTTAGGCTATCAATTTTTAAAGTAGGTTGCCCTACACCGACGGGGACACTTTGCCCTTCTTTTCCACAGGTTCCTACGCCACTATCTAACTCTAAATCATTCCCAACCATACTGACATGAGTTAATACTTCAGGACCATTGCCAATTAAAGTGGCGCCTTTTACAGCTTGTGTGATTTTTCCATCTTCAATTAAATAAGCTTCACTCGCAGAAAAAACAAATTTCCCTGAAGTAATATCGACCTGCCCTCCTGAGAAATTTTTTGCATACAAGCCATTTTTGACCGAGGCAATAATTTCTTCAGGCTCACTTTCACCTGCAAGCATATAGGTATTAGTCATACGTGGCATCGGCGTATGCGCATAAGATTCACGCCGCCCATTTCCGGTTGACTGTGTTCCCATAAGCCGCGCATTAAGCTTATCTTGCATATAGGATTTTAAGATGCCATTTTCTATCAGCGTTGTGCATTGAGTTACCGTGCCTTCATCATCAACCGATAAAGAACCGCGTCGGCCTTCTAAAGTCCCATCATCAACGATCGTACAAAGCGGCGAAGCAACACGCTCACCTATTCTATCGCTAAACGCAGACGTGCCTTTACGGTTAAAGTCACCTTCCAACCCATGCCCAATGGCTTCATGCAATAAAATACCTGGCCAACCTGCACCTAACACAACCGTCATTGTCCCTGCTGGTGCAGGAACGGCTTCTAAATTCACCAACGCTAGCCTTACTGCTTCTCTTGCGTAAGACATGGCTTTGTCTTCATCTAAAAAGTAACTGTAATCTGAGCGCGCGCCGCCTCCCATATTACCTTGCTCTCGCTGACCATCCTCTTCAACAATCACGCTAACATTCATACGCACCAAAGGACGCACATCACCCACCAAAGAACCATCTGCATTAGCAATTAAAATATGCTCTTGCACACCAACCATACCGATAATCACTTGTTCAATCCGCGTGTCTAATTGGCGTGTTGCCACATCAATACGACGAAGAAAATCAACTTTTTCTTGGTCTTGCAAAGACTTTAAAGGGTTAAGTGGCTTATAAAGGTTTTTTGCTGTTGCGGAATTTTTTGCAATGGCTACTTTTCTATTTTGTCCTTGTCTTGCAATAGCACGTACATTTTTTGCCGCAGCCAATAAAACATCTAACTCAATTTTATCGCTATAGGCAAAGCCTGTTTTTTCTCCCGATAAAGCTCGAACACCTGCACCTTGCTCGATACTGTGACTACCTTCTTTAATGATGCCATCTTCCAGCAGCCAAGACTCAAAATGACTAGATTGGAAATAAATATCACCATCATCGACTGCGCCAGTTATTAACTGATCCATAACGCGGTGAATATCACTTTCTTGTAAAGCGGTGGGCAATAACAGGGCTTGTTTTGCTAATTGTAATCTTGTATTTTCTGGCATTTATTGACACACCAATTGGCGATGTTGAAGGACGGGAAATGATTCTCGTGTTTTATGTAAGCGTGGTAAATCAATATCAGCAATAGCAAAACCAGAGTTACGCACATGACAATCTAATACCTTACCCCATGGGTCTATGACCATACTATGCCCATAAGTTTGCCTACCATTAATATGAAAGCCACCTTGGTTAGGTGCGATAACATAACAAAGGTTTTCTACCGCTCTGGCACGAAGTAATAATTCCCAATGGGCTGCGCCTGTTTTTTCAGTAAATGCGGAAGGAATAATAAAAATATCTACCTTTTGATTTATCGATGAACGAAAAAATTCTGGAAAACGTAAGTCATAACAAATAGCGATACCGACTTTCCCAAAAGGTGTCTCTATCACTAAGGGCTTATCACCTTTACTAATGGTATCTGATTCTTTGTACTCTTCGTTAGTGCCAGGGACTTTAACATCGAATAAATGCATTTTGTCATAACGTGCAACTTGTTCACCTTCCGAGTTGTAAACCAGACACGCGGCAAATACTTTTTGCTCGTTCTCTGGATCTGCAACCGGTAGTGTGCCGGCAAAAATCCACACAGCATATTTTTTTGCCGTATTCGATAAAAAGTCCTGAATAACACCCTGGCCTTCTTGCTCTTTATGCTTGATTTTATCCAGCTCGTTATCGCCCATTAACGCAAAATTTTCAGGTAGTGCGACTAATTTCGCACCTTTTTTAACTGCCGCAGCAATCAAGCGCTCCGCTTCGATTAAATTAGAGTTAATATTAGGACAAGATGCCATTTGAATGGCTGCACATAAATTCATATAAAAAATCTCTTACTCAAGAATTATTCCTCTGTTTCATCATCAAACTCATTATCTGTAGCAGGATCAAGCTTTGTTTTTGATGTATTTTGTAAAAAAGGCGTAAACAATCTATCAACGCTAACATCCTCCCAGCTCCCCGTAATATCATACCGTAAGCTTAATAATAAACCGCCCGCATGCTCATCACCAATAAAGGCCTTAGTAACAGAGTTAGCAATATTGCCGATAATTGTACCAGCTATAGGAAACTTGGGCAGCACTGTCGCATGCAGCTCTAGTTCCTTTGTTGCTAATTGGGTATGCCCTGAAATATAGATTTTTGCAGGCATTGCATTAATATACAGCCGTGGCGTTTCCACTCTGCCCTTATTAAGGGCGAAGTCTGCGCGCATTTCTGTAAAGCTCAAACCTTCTAATGCAATATCTGAAAAATCTAAACTCAATCGATCCATCAGCTTCCAAGTATCTAAGCCACCTAGAATACGACCCAGCCCTGGCTCAACACCTAATAATCGACCATCTTTTAGGTCTACATTTAAGCTACCCGAAATATTTTTGCTCGATAAATTATGTGGCGCATCATCCCAATTAAAATCAAATTTAAATTTTGCATTACTTTGGTATAAGTTTTCTGATATTTTCAAATCCCTGAGTAACTGGCCTAAATTGTTCTGTTTAAAGGTGCCTGTAATATGAGTTTTATCCTGTTCTTTTTGAGACCATAAGCCAGAAAAATCTAGCCGGCCTTTTTTATTAATTAAAGTCACTTGTTTGATTAATAATCCATCGGTCGCCGATTCTGTTTGTAATTTAAAGGCTCCATAATTTTCACCCTGATAATAGAACTTTTCACTTTCGACTGTTATCTGCGGCCATTTCTTAACCAAAAATCGTGAATTATCTTTTTTATTCGATTTTAACTCTATCTTTGCCAATGCAGATAAATCCAGTTTGCTTAATTTAAAACTGGCTAACGATTGCTCACCAACTTCAACCGGTATAAAAAAACTGCCTTCAGCAAAAGGGCTATAAAACAAACCCTGCCAGCTCGAGTTAATTTGCTTAAAATTAATATTTAATTTATTTTTTACGGAGGTTTTATTATCATAAATAAAATGAGCGCCCTGTAAGCCGGTTTCACCCATATAAAACTCCGTAGAAAGCGGATGCACTTGCTCACTCAATTTTAAAAAAGGAGGAAAATCAATGGCCAACCCTCTTAAGTCTGAACTTATTTTTAATCGACTCGGTTCAATAGAATTTTTAGCAATTTGTAAGCTTACCTGATAATCACTTTTTCCTTTTACATACTGCCAAAAATCACTCGGCTGATAAAGTGCTAATTGCTCGATATTGGCAGAACCTGCTAATTCAGCATAAATATTGTTAATATCACTATGAATACTTCCTTTGATAGGGAACGAAAAAACCTGCGCACTAAGGTCATCACTAAAAATGGAATTCTCAGTGATATGTAATGACGCATTTAATTGTTTAACTTTAATGTTTGAAGGCAAAACTTCCGCTTCTGCATTTTTGATAACGGCATCAACAGAAATTTTAGTAGCAACATCCCTTAAAGGAATCTTTAAATCTAATTTCAATTCAACATCACCGCGCATTGAAAAATGCTTATCTAGCTGTGTTACATCTTTTTTAAATGGGCTAAATTTTAAAAAGTTAAGTGCTTGTGATAATTCTGCATCCACATCACCTTGGATGGTTAAATATTTACTCTTTGAAAATGAATCAATAGCGATCTTAGCGGTTTTAATTCTTGCTTTATTGACTGTCCCGCTACTAACTTCTATCGCCAAACTTTCGGAGAAGAAATGTACTCTTGCCTCCAAGTCCTGTATATCTTTCCAGTCATCTGAATAATGTAAATTAATCTTTTTCGCGCCAAATAAAACCTCAAATACGCCTTGATTATTAACATAAGGAAAGCCCTTTAATTCGCCACGCAAGAGCACCCCGCCTTGATCAATATCACCTGCTAAAAGCGCATTATCAAGCCAGTTAACCACTTGTTTATGCATAATTCCTACAGGCAAATATTTAGGTACCGTCGTTGCATTACGCCCTTCATAAAAATAACTCTGTAGATTTATTTTTGCAGGTTTTTTATCTTTAGATAAATTTAAATCAAGCCGGCTCTTGGTTTTTATATCTTGAGCATCTAACTGAATAGCGGCACTACTCAATTGCCATAAATTCTCTTTCTGCCGCCAAAAAACATCACCTTTTGCTTGCTTAAAATACAAAGGTGCCCGAAATAAACCATGAAAGTGCACCCCTAATTGCTCAGCTTTAAGGCTTATTTTTCCCGCTGATTCTGTTCCTTGCAGACTTAAAGCTAAATTTTGCACCCCTGGAATGCCCTTACGCCCTTTAAAACTCAGCTTAGCTAACTCGCCTTCGACAGAAAATTTTTGCTCTTCCAAATCAGCCATTATTTGCAGCTGACTCAGAACCCCCTCTAGTGCAAAAGCATTGGCAGGCTCTCTTATTGTTGCAGGTAATAATGAGTTACGGTTGATGATTTTACTCACATGACCCAAATTTAAAGAGTGCACATTTGCCGCTATCTGAAGCAATTTACCCTCACTATTTCTTTTTAGAGAAAAGGCCAGTTTAGGCATTCTTAGCGTTATCCCATGAGAACTTAGTCGACTATTTTTTATCGCTAACTTCCAGCCGTTTTGTTTTTGTAATTTTAAATTTAAATCGACACTTTCTAAGTGTAATTTTTTTTGTTTTTTCTTGTTACCCTGTAATAAAGC
Organism: Methylococcaceae bacterium; assembly: GCA_030627265.1. Lineage (GTDB taxonomy): Bacteria > Pseudomonadota > Gammaproteobacteria > Methylococcales > Methylomonadaceae > Methyloprofundus. The sequence goes on along the minus strand of DAOUSK010000021.1, from coordinate 10,921 downwards.
ATCCCTTACCTGTACAGAGCCACTGAAATCAACCATTTGTGTTGCTTGCCAACTACTCCATAAAGAGAAATCCCCTCGCCCACGAATAAAAGAAAAATCAAAGGGCAAATCCCCCGTTGCTAAACGGCTAAAATTGATATTTAACCCATAAACAAACAATTGGGCATTAATACTTTTAGCAGCAAAAATATCGCCCGTAAAATCCATTTTCAAACTGAGCATATTACCTAATTCTTCAGGTAAATCCGTATTAATGGATATTTTATGCCGCTTATTTTCATTATTAATGGTGATATTAACATGCTTGAGCAATACTTTTTTCGCATGACGCTTTTGGTCTTCCCACTCGATTTCGCTATCAATAATCTTGTATTGATTACCTTGCATCAACCATCGTGGTTCTTCATCATTATTTGGACGACTAGGTAATCCAGCAATCGCAATCTTACCTGATTCCAATCGTTTAATAGAGAGCTTCACCCCCACTAAATTAACTTTTAAAGACTCTATCCACGGTTGAGAAATGAGTTTAAAAACATCAATACCAATTTGAATTTCTTTAAGCTGTACGGCTGCCTTTTTATTTTCCGCAGCTATTTGTAATTGGTACAAGCCCAGCTCGGGCATAAAACCATGGAGTGCGGCCCGCATACGACCAATAGTGACAGGCACACCCACCTCTTCAGAAAGAACGGCTTCAATTTCTGCTTTATAGTGCTCTACTTTCGTTAAAGCAAAACGCGTCGCACTGATGCCTAGCGCAAATAAAACTAAAGCAATAACCCCCAGTGATTGCAGGTAGTGCGGGAGTCGTTTAGTTATAGCGGCACCACATCATATTGCTCTTGTGTATATTCAATTTCTGCTCGAAATTTTATGCGAATCTTCAAGAAATCCTCTAACTCAGCAAGTACGTCTGCTTCTTCATCAAGTAACTTTTCTACCACCGTATTAGATGCCAACACTAAAATCTGCTTTACATCGTATTGCTTAACTTCTCGAATCACTTCTCGGAAAATTTCTAAACAAATGGTTTCTGCCGATTTAATTTCACCTTTACCTCCGCATGTCTCGCAAGGCTCACATAAAATATGCGCCAAACTTTCACGCGTGCGTTTACGTGTCATTTCGACTAAACCTAAAACAGACACCTCGGTGATTTTAGTTTTTGCATGACATTTTTCTAAAGTTCTTTCTAAGGCAGACAACACTGATTTTTTGTGATCTTCACTTTGCATATCAATAAAGTCAATAATGATAATACCACCTAAATTACGCAGCCTTAATTGCCGCGAAATAGCTTGTGCCGCCTCTAAATTGGTTTTAAAAATCGTTTCTTCTAGGTTTTTTCCACCCACATAGCCGCCCGTATTAACATCAACGGTTGTCATGGCTTCAGTTTGATCAAAGACTAAATGCCCACCTGATTTCAGCTTAACTTTATGATCTAAAGCTTTTTCAATTTCATCTTCAATATTATAGATATCAAATAAGGGGCGCTCATTGGTGTAATGCTCAATAATCGGCAGCATATCAGGCACAAATTCTGTTGCAAACTCAATTAATAATTGATGTGTTTTACGCGAATCGACTCTCACTTTTTCTATATTTTCGGTATATAAATCACGTAAAGTCCGTACACTCAAAGGCAAATCACTATGAATTAAACTGAGCCGCTCTGCCGTTACAATTCGCTCTTGAATAGAGTCCCATAATTTCAACAAAAACAACATATCAGACTCTAAAACACTCTCATCAACGCTCTCTGCTGCTGTTCTTGCAATAAAAGCACCTGACTGATGCTTTTCTTGAAATGCTTCTTGAAAATTCCTTAAGCGCGCACGCTCCTCATCGCACTCTATCCGTTGAGATACCCCGCCTTTTTCCGTTTTAGGCATATACACTTGATAACGAGAGGGGATAGACATTTCCGTCGTTAACCGCGCGCCCTTGCTACCAAGCGGATCTTTTATGATTTGTACAATAATTGCCTGATTTTCGCTTAAATAATCTTCAATATTTTCAGAATTCTTTGCCTCTAATTCTGCATTAGATAAGTCTGATAAGTGCAAAAAAGCAGCGCGATCCAAGCCGACTTCTACAAAAGCCGCTTGCATTCCTGGTAATACTCGACAAACCACACCTTTATAGATATTACCAACCAAGCCTAACTGACGCGTACGCTCAATAATAATCTCTTGAATAATTCCATTTTCAGCGATGGCAACCCGTGTTTCAGGTGGCGTTACATTGATTAATATTTCTTCACTCATTTAAAATGCCGATTCCTTCGTTCGCTAATAATTGAGCAGTTTCAAATAAAGGTAAGCCCATGATTCCAGAAAAGCTACCTTGTATTGATTGTACAAAAATACTACCCAAACCTTGTATTGCATACGCCCCTGCTTTATCGGCAGGTTCGCCCGTTTGCCAATAGTTTATAATTTCTTGCTCTGAAAGTCCTCGAAATGTTACTTCTGAGATACAAACAACCTCCTGAGTCCGTTCTCCGCGTATCGACACCGCGCTATAAACCTTATGTGTCTTAGCCGATAACGCACTTAACATCGCGATGGCATGCTCTAAATTATCAGGCTTGCCCATAATTTCTCCGTCCAAAACAACCGATGTATCAGCGGCTAAAATGATTGAGTCCTGATTTCCTTGCTGATAAATCGCCAGTGATTTTTCATGCGCAACGCGTAAAACATAATCTGCAGGTTTTTCATTGGGTAATGGAGTTTCATCAATATCAGCCACCTTAATACTGTGTGCAATATTGATTTGCTTGAGAAGTTCACTTCTACGTGGCGAAGCAGAAGCTAAAATAATATTTTTCATAATTTAACGGTGATAAGGATGGTTGTTAATGATACTCCAAGCACGGTAAATTTGTTCGGCAACAACGATGCGCACTAAGGGGTGAGGAAAGGTTAATTTTGATAAGCTCCAAGACTGCCGCGCCAATTGCTTAACCGAATCGGCCAGCCCTTCTGGCCCACCGATTAATAACGCCACATCCTGCCCATTCTCTAACCAGCCTGTCATTGCTACTGCTAAATCAGGCGTAGTCCAGTTTTTCCCTGGGATATCTAAAGTAACGACATGGCAGTTTTTAGGCAATGCAGCCAACATACGCTCCCCTTCATCACGCGTAATTCGTTTAAGGTCGCTATTCTTTCCCCGCTTTCCTGCAGGAATTTCTTTTAAGACTAATTCACATTCACGCGGTAGTCGCTTGGCATACTCTTCATAGCCCTGTTTCACCCAGCTAGGCATTTTCTGACCCACAGAAATTAAATGTATTTGCATAAATTAAATAAACCCCACCAATCCTACGTAAAATAATTATAGTTAGCACTAACTTCGCATGCGCATATCTGCGCGAAGTATCATTCTATTCTATAATGATAGGCTTCAGTTTTATACACTATAAAGGCGTTTAATAATGGAAATAAAATCTACATTTTTGGGTACACAATCTGTTGATGCGGATACGATCATCACTTTCCCAAATGGAATTCCAGGTTTTGAAAAAGATACACGTTTTAAATTATTCCACCAAGAAGGCAGTGAAGTCGTCTATTGGATGCAGTCACTGGATAACGATGAGTTATTATTTTCAGTTGCTCAGCCTTCTCATTTTAAAATTAACTATAGTTTTATACTCACAGATGAAGAAGAAGCGTTATTAAAATTAGAGACTATTGACGATATTTTCATGTTAATTATTTTACAAAAAACGAATGAAAGTTCTGATGAGCCCATCATCAAAGGTTCTATTACTTCGCCGTTACTTATTAATGAGAAAACCATGTTAGGACTGCAAAAGCACCTGCCTAAAATAGAGCAGAGCATTACCCTAACTGATACCAGTCATGAAGTGAGCATCTTTGGCGGCTAAAGTCTGTATGGTTGAGGTGTGCAAGCACCTCAATATTTTCAACTAACAGAAAAACCGATCATCTGGTAGCCAAATAAAAGCAAACCGCCCGCCATTAAAAAACTGTTACTGATAACGGCAAACAACAGGTAACTATTAAACCGTCGCCAAATGCTAAGTAGTAATAAAATCACAAATAAAGCACAAAACTGGCCCAGTTCAACACCTACATTAAAAGCCAATAAATTCTGCCATAAACCATCTTCTGGCATCTTAAAGTCTTGTAATTTAGTCGCTAAGCCAAAACCATGAAATAGGCCAAAAATTAATACCGCTATTTTAGTATTGGGTTGAAAGCCAAAGACTCTCTGAAAGCCACCTAAGTTATCAAAACCTTTATACACGACCGACAAGCCGATAATCGCATCAATCAAATAAGCATTAACTTGGATGCCAGCCAATACCCCAGTTAATAAAGTTAAACTATGCCCCAAGGTAAATAAACTGACGTATAAAAAAATATCTTTAGGTTTAAATAAAAAGAAAATCACACCTAATAAAAACAAGAGGTGGTCGTACCCTGTCAGCATGTGTTTTGCGCCAATATACATAAAAGGTGCAATCGCTGTTCCTTGTGTATTTGCTAAAAATTGCTGAGTATTAGCATCTACGCCATGGGCAAGAATTGATGTTGGGGACAATAAAAACAAACTAAACAGTACGAAATAAATTCTCATCATCATTGATTAAGCTTTATCGTAGGATGGGTAGAGCATTTTTTGCGAAACCCATCATTTTATATGGAATTGATGGGTTTCACTACGCAGCTAAAAAGACAACTGCTACGCTCTACCCATCCTACAGAAAAATTAAGCCTATTTTATAGCCTAAAATGTTCGATCAAAGCATTCTTGATAGCGTGCTTTAAATTGATTCAAGGTAAAGGTATGGTTTTGAGTACCATGATGTTCAATTTTTATGCTTCCTAGCAATGATGCTATACGACCTGTGTCTTCCCATTCGTATTCATTCATAATGCCATACAATAGACCCGCTCGGTAAGCATCGCCACATCCTGTTGGATCATTCAATTCTTTTGCTTTTGCGGAAGGAATATCAATACATTTTCCCTCAGTATAAATTTTAGAACCATCGCCGCCTAAAGTAATAATCAAAGCTTCAACTCGCTCAGCAAGCTGCTCTAAATTTAAACCCGTCACTTCTTGCATTAACGCAGATTCATAATCATTAAAGGTTGCCCATGTGGATAAATCTAATAATTCTAATAATTCATCCCCACTGAACATTGGCATGCCTTGACCTGGGTCAAAAATAAAGGGGATATTAGCGTCAACAAATTCTTGTGCATGTTGCTGCATACCTTGCTTACCATCGGGAGAAACAATACCAATACTAATCCCTTCATTGATTGGAATAGAATTTAAATGTGATTCATTCATTGCACCTGGGTGAAATGCCGTAATCTGGTTATCATCTTCATCTGTTGTAATATAAGCTTGCCCAGTAAATTCACTATCTAATTTATTAATAAATTTATCTGAGATATGACACTGGCTTAACCATTGTGCATAAGGTTCAAAATCATGCCCTACTGTTGCCATAATGCTCGGATGTTCACCTAACAGTTTAAGGTTATACGCAATATTTCCTGCACATCCCCCAAATTCACGACGTATTGTTGGCACCAAAAAGCAAACATTTAGCATGTGTACTTTTTCAGGAAGGATATGATTTTTAAACTTATCATGAAAAACCATAATCGTATCGTAAGCCATCGACCCACAAATTAATGCGCTCATTATTGTTACCTTTTTAAATTAAAATTATTAACCATGTCATTGTAGCCATTACCATCGTTAGCATGACCGCTGCAGAGCCTATATCTTTGGCTCTACCTGATAATTCATGCTGCTCTAGCCCTATTCTATCAACCGCCGCTTCTATCGCTGAATTCAATAATTCAGCGAGCATAATCATTAATAGGCTGCTGATCAATAAAACTCTCTCAACTGAGTCACCCGTTAAATAAAGCGCCGCTGGAATACCCATGCTGGCTAAAACAATTTCTTGCCTAAAGGCTTCTTCATGCTGCCATGTTGCTTTAAAGCCTGCGATAGAAAAAAAACAAGCATTCACTAATCGCTTGATTCCTTTTGCATTTTGATTTGCCATTGTCCACAAAATCCTGTCAAGTAAATTCTTTCAATTTATTTATCTATACCACACCGTTAACCGGCTCATAAGCCATTGATATTAAAGGATGCACATTAATAAGCCAATTTAACAAAACAACTGGAATCTCAGTACTTTAGCCTATCAAGCTGCAAGCTATCCACAAAGTTATCCACAGATTTTGTGGGTAACTTTTAAGCTTTTTATTTCATTAGTTTACGCTTTTATTCTTCTATAAACTCGGCATAAGCTTCTGCATCTAATAGAGCCTCTAAATCTGCACTATTATCCACTTTCAAACGGAACAGCCAAGTATTATGCGCATCTTCATTAACTAACTCAGGCTCATCTTCCAAAGCTTCATTCACTGCAATAATTTCACCCGCGACTGGGCTAAATAAATCTGAAGCTGTTTTCACTGATTCAACCACCGCACATTGTTCTTTAGCGGCTAATTGGCGACCGACCTCTGGCAAATCAAAAAACACTAAATCACCTAACTCACTTTGTGCAAAATCAGTAATACCTACGCTAACAATATCATCTGCTTCTTGCTTAACCCACTCATGTGTTTCTGCGTATTTCAGGTCTTCTGGAAAATCACTCATCTTCATTGCTCTATTAATGATTAAATAATATCTTTATTTTACCCTTAAGCGACTACGAGCAAAGTGTTTATTTGTACCGCGCTCTAATCATTTTTGGTATATCAGTTGAATAGATAGCAGTGTTCCCTATTGAAAATAGATCAGCCTGCTCACTTAGCAATAAAAGAGCACGCTACTTGCTTGTGATTCAAATTATTAAGTAGTGCTGCGCATTTTACCGGCTTTAGCTAAAGATATAAACAACCCGTCTGTTCAACGGCAATTCGACATATCAATACACCTTTATACCTTACCTATTATGGGCAAAAAACATTAACCACACTACAATCATAATTACCCTTAAAGCCCCCAATAACAGCAATTCTCAATTTAGGGGTGAATAGATAAATCAATTGCTTGTAGCCTATTTTAGGTTTCATTTTTCAGCTATTTTGATCAAGCAATGCTTTTTCTATAAAAAAGGCACTGTTCGCCCTGTATAAAGCAGATTAGACTTACTCATTTATGCTGACATTAAATTGGAAGTGGTAGATGTGTGTATTTTGGTTTTGTTAAGTTGAGCATTGCTGCCCCAATAAGGTTACTCATAAGCTGTTTGAACTTGTAATAGAAATAAATATAGCCAAAAACCTTAGCTAAAAGCCAGAGAATATAGGCTATGTAAAAACAGCTTATAATTAATTAGCACTTGCCATAAAAACTTCATAATCCTGTCACAATAAGAAACTATCCTTGATTCCGAATATAGAATAAACATCCTGAATTAACGAAAGCTTAGGCTTGGAATAGGGGTAATAAAATGAAAATTATTTATTCGGTACATAAATACGATGTTTTTATGTTCACTCAATTGATCAATGCAAAAATACATGAGGATTTGACCTGGGCGGCCAGATATCTATCTAAAACAGCAGATGGCCCGCTGTATGCTTTATTAATCATTCTGCTCTATTATTTTGAAGGCTTAGAAAGTGCTTTTCTACAAGTACTGCTACTTTCCTTTATTATAGAAAGGCCTATTTATTTCGTGCTAAAAAATAGCTTTAAACGGAATCGACCCGAAGCTGCACTAAAAGACTTTCGCAGTCTGGTAACTCCCTCAGATCAGTTTAGTTTTCCTTCAGGACATACTTCAGCCGCTTTCATGGTCGCAACCATAAGCGGTTTTTTTATGCCTGTATTATTGATTCCTTTAACCCTTTGGGCAGTGTTAGTTGGTTTTTCTCGTGTGGTGCTAGGAGTTCATTTTCCGACAGATACTTTAGTCGGTATGGTGCTTGGTGTTAGTGTCGCTTTTATTAGCTTAAAGCAACTAATCTTATGAAAATATTTTACGGAGTTCAGGGCACTGGAAACGGTCATATTACGCGCGCTCGAGTGATGGCTAAAGAATTAAAGCTCGCTGGCCATGACATTACTTTTCAGTTCACAGGTCGCCCTAAAGAGCAATATTTTGATATGGAAGTATTCGGTGCTTATCAGCACCGCAAAGGTTTAACGTTTAATACTAAAAATGGTCAAGTCAACTATCTTAAAACAGCACTAGAGTCTAACCCTATTCGTTTTATAAAAGATATTAAATCCTTGGACTTATCTGGGTACGATTTAGTGATTAGTGATTTTGAACCAGTGACGGCTTGGGCAGCAAAAAAACAGAAAATCCCCGTATTAGGCATCGGCCATCAATATGCGTTTAACCATGATATTCCGAGAGCAGGTTCTGATCCAATTGCAGATCAAGTTATGAAGCATTTTGCACCAGCAGATATAGGTATCGGTTTGCATTGGCATCATTTTGGTCAAGCTATTTTGCCACCAATTATCGATACACCGGAGCAACCTAAAAGCATTCAAAAAGATAAAATTGTTGTATACCTACCTTTTGAAGAACAGCATGAAGTCATCAAACACCTGCGTCCCTTCGAAAATTTTAAATTTCATTTGTATTCTCCTGTGCCTGTTATTAGTAAATATGAGCATATTATTTATCACCCTCTATCACGAGATGGTTTTCAAAAAGATGTATATGATTGTGCCGGAATTATAGGTAATGCAGGGTTTGAGCTAGCAAGTGAATCACTGCAATTAGGTAAAAAAATCTTGGTCAAACCATTACATGCACAAATGGAGCAAATATCAAATGCAGCCGCTTTAAGCGAGTTAGGCTACGGACATACAATGAACGATATGGATAACAATGTTATCGAACAGTGGTTGCATCACAAACATGCGGTACGAATTACCTATCCTAATATCGCAAATGTGCTCGTTAATTGGATCGAAGATGGTATGCCCAAAATGGATACTGAGTTTACAGAGAAAGTATGGGAGGGCGTTGATGTATTGCAGGTAGCGCTGTAATCTGGTCAACGTTAATCGCGCCATTCTAGCTTATGAAACGGTGGCACAGCCTGTCGTCACTGTTTACCCTGCACCACCATTGAGATAACTATTTACCTGCCGAACGAGCTTAACAAGCACTTCCAATTGGCAATACCCCTATCGCCTACTGCGGGCTAAAATTAATCACTTCGCTCCGTTTCCCTATTTTTCAGCAGGGGCATAAACCGTAATAGTATTCTTGCCATTGATTTTGGATTTATACATAGCTTGATCAGCTTGCCGTAAAACACTAGAAATTTCTGATGAATCACCCGAATACAGTGCTATCCCGATACTCGCAGATAAAACACAGCTATGCCCAGCTAATATATAATTATTATTTAATGACTCTCTTATTTTTTCAGCCAACGCCTTTGCACTTTGCTCTGCCGAATCAAAGCCTGTGTATTCTGCCGCCATCAAAACAACAAATTCATCTCCACCAATCCTTGCTGGCGTATCTTCTTCACGTAAATTTTCTTTTAATCTAGCAGCGACATCAACCAACACTTGATCACCAAAATAGTGCCCCTTTTCATCATTTACGTGCTTAAAACCATCCAAATCCAAATATAAAAGCGCACCAATCCGGCCATGCCTTTTCGCCTTAGCAAGATCCTTACTAAAACAATCATTTAATAACCGACGATTAGCTAAAGTGGTTAACGGATCATAAAAAGCTAAATCCCTGATACTTTTCTCATCGTTTTTTCTTTGTGTAATATCAGAAAATAGCGCAACATAATGCACAGCATTACCTTGCTCATCTTTAACAGCGGTAACCGTTTCCCATTGAGGAAAAATTTCGCCATTTTTCCTACGATTCCAAATTTCCCCAGCAAATTTTCCCGTATTATTAATAGATTCCCAAAACTGCACATAGAAATAATTATCATGCCGGCCAGAGCTCAAAATACTAGCTTTTTTCCCTATTACATCTTCAGCGTGATACCCGGTTATTTCAGAAAAAGCGGAATTAATTCTAACAATAACACCCTCTTTATTAGCAATAAAAGCACCTTCATGCGTTTCAAATGCAATCGCCGCTAAGCATAACTGCTCATCTATCCGCGTACTACTATTATCAGAATCAGCTAGAAAGTATTGCCCGTGACTAAGTTCAGCTGGGTTTAAAAAACTTCCATGCTCAGTCCTGCGATAATCTACCGCGCTATATAATGAACTATTTGTGGTCTGTATATCACACCCCCAGTTTATATTCGATGCATTGAAGCTTAAAGGCGTTACTATTTTTTTATCAATTGAATGCTTATTTTTTGTGCCTGACCTAGAGAGAATTAATGCTAACGTTGTTAAAATACTGCTAAAAACCGTGACACCAATAAAACCCAGCCAAATAGTTTTTGCATATATCATCTTGGTAATTTCCAATTCCGTTGGGTAGAGATTATAAAAAAATACCCCCGCGACAAAAATTACCACCATGAACAATACTGAATTATTGCGTAATAAGCACAATGGACAATTATTTTTTTTATGCCTAGAAAAGTGTCTATCAACTACAGTAGGTTCCATTAATATAACGACTCCATAATTTAAAAAATCACCAAAACATTAATCCCCCCCCCAAAAAAAAATCAAAGATAAGATGGATTGCTCTAAAGGTTATCACACGATCTGTATACTTTAGTGAACATCTTTACAAAAAAATCAGCATCATTCCGACATAGAAACCATGAACTACCTCTCAAAATAAATAACCTTCATAACCCTCTCACTATTTTGCTTTACTATGACTAAAACTTATTTATACAACACTTATAAGAACAGATCTTACCTATGGAAACTAACGACTTTGAGAAGTATGCAAGGCAACGCTGTCAGCAATTAGATG
>DAOUSK010000088.1 GCA_030627265.1 Methylococcaceae bacterium | reverse complement strand
CGTTGGATGGGTAGCGCGCCTTTTTGCGAAACCCATCATTATTCGTTGCGTTGATGATGGGGTTCACTGCGCACCTAAAAAGCAGGTGCTGCGTTCTATCCTTTCTACGAAAAGGTGAGCTAGATTGTCATCACGCCTTACCCTGCCTTTAAATCCAATACACACAAATCTTTTGCTGCGTGCAACTCACCATTTAGCAATAAGTCTTTTAGCTTTTCTGTACGCGCCATATAAACCTCGGTATGCTCTTTAAAAGCTTGCGGTAAATGAAAGCGTTCTAGCTGCGATAAGTTGCCATCAAAAGCGGCTGAGACACTAAGTAAATCGAGTAAAAAATATCGCTCTCCCTCTGAAACTTCATCTAAAATGGCAAGGAAATCATCCCAGTTATCGTATTCTTTATTTTCATCGATATTAAATTTGTCACATAAACGAATTAATAAAACTAACATATTTGGATGATAATTCTGCGCTAACACCATCATCGTCGCTATTGCTCGAACTGATCCTTCGCGTGCTTTAGGCCCAAGTTGATCAATCAAATCATCAGTTAAAATATCGCTAATGATATGTTCTGCTAATTTATTACCAAAAAGTCTAAGGCGAGCTTCTTTAGCTACTTTATATAAAGTAAACGCATCCCAAATACCCGTAATGGGAACGGCAACCCAGCTAAAAGAAAAGCGCACTTCACCTTTACCAAAAAGGCGAATGCAGATAAATTTCACCAGCATACTGCTCAAAATAACTTTGGCTTTATATAAAAAAGCGACCATGACTAATTTAGATTTAGATAAGTGCTTAAGTGGATCTATCCCCAAATAATGAATAATAGGGTCAGGAACTTCCAGGGCTGCACGCGCTAAAAGGTTCGGCACAGCATCATCCCCTGGTAAGCAGGAGCCTTTTACCGCCTGATTATGGCCAGTCAAACAAGCCAAGCTATAGACTATTTTCATACCCAGCCAAAATAATACTGACATTTCAAGAGTCAGCATCACAATAAGTACAGCACCATAGAGTAAGTAATAAGAGGTGCTATCCATGGTATCCATATAAGTCCACTCGACCCATATCGTCACAAAAGTCGTTAAAGCACCAATGGCAAATGCAATGACCGCAGCAAAAGCGGTAATATTAGCAGACAATGTTTTCAAAGTAATATCGGGAGCCAAGTCATCGATACTGACATTTTCCATGTCCGCTGTACCTGATTTTTGCGCCAAATAGCGATAATATTTAACGCCTATTTTTTCTAAAAATCCTGCTTCCTCGTCACGACTATAAGCCGCTCTTTTTACTTGTTCATTCACTTCAGACATTTTTTACCCTCATTTAAGTTATAACTTTATTATCAAGCACCTGATCCCATTGCTGTCTTAATTGACTATTGGCTTGGGCTAATGGAATGGCATTGATCAATTGATCAGAACGCGATAATAACGATGCTTTTTGCAGTTTTTCTAGGCCATCATCAATTTCAAAATCCATGGGAATCGCATATTTTTCGTGTATATAATTTTCAATACGTTGATCTAAATTAGCTCGACTTGTTTCACCATCAATCAATAAAAAGAAGTACGCGAGTAGCGCTTCTTTACATTCTTCCGCTTCCGCCGTATCAGCCAAATAAGTCAGCGCGCCCATATTATTATCTAAGCTGTAAAAATACAGATTCTTGGTTAAAGTGGCGCTGTATTTAGCTCGCTGCGAAAAAACCTTAGAGATTTGTCGCCATAACACGGCCAGTAAACCACCAATAGCAATTAATGCCGAGATAGGATCGATGGTAGCGCTGAGTTTACCAATGGTTGCCATTACACCTCCAGCAGTCCCCCCTCCTCCCGTTACAGCTAGTTTAATTTTATCGAAAAGGCGCATTTGTATGCGTATATTCGGAAATTGCATTTCCAAATCTGCGCGCGGAATATCTTTAAATAATTTTAGGTAGACAACATCATTATCATTGCTAATACTAAATAGTTTTAAGGCTTCATCGGCTTTTTTTTCGGCTTGTTGTACCGACATTTTTTTATTATTTATAAAATGTTCTATCCATTGCTGACGATTTTTCGGCTGTAGCAAAACAAATAAACGGCGATAAATTAAAATATCAATAGGCTGTTTTTTAAACTTAAATTTTTTCCAATTTCGATATAGTTTTTGTTGTATTGCCGAGCCACGATAAAACAAAGCGACTTCTGAAAAATCTTCAAAATTAACGGAAACTTGTACGCCATAAGGCGAAATTTTATTTAAAGATTCATTCAAATCGGCTTCTGAAAGCCGCTCATAATTAGCATCTTCCAAAATTTCGTACAGTTTCTCTTTTAAAGAGGCTAGCTGTTTGCCAGAATTTTCCTGCGGATTAATTAAAGTATCTCGATCTGGATTAAACGGTAAATACAGTTGCTTGAGATTCTGTAGGTGCACATGAGATTGAGCATGAAATAACGAGGTATACGTTGAGCAGAATTGTTTAAATGGATGCTCCATCTCTGCGGGCAGCAACTGAGAAGTTAGTAAATCACTGATAAGTCTATCTAAACTAATCGGTATAAAACGCTCCAGTACACCGGTTTGATAATGGGTATTATTCTGCATATTTTTCCTTGTCTTGCCTATTTATTAGAACCATTATCTACCTAGACAAATATAGGGTAAATAAATCTTCATAAATCTTTTACAGTATCGCCTGAGTATAACGCTAGTATAATCAGTATAAATGTTTTATATTTAAGCAATGTATTTTTTGGATTTAGGCTATATTCTTTAAATCATAAGTCATTGTTTATATTAAGAAAAAATAATCACAACCTAAATATTTTATAAATAAAGGAGATTTAATGGGACTTTTAGATACACTTTTAAGCGGTCAAAATACTCAACTGATCACTCAATTAGCAAAAAATAGCGGCATTGATAGCGCTGATGTGCAAAATGTCATAGGTAAATTATTACCTGCCCTTTCTCAAGGAGTAAAGAGCAATGTTAGCCAGTCAGGTGGCATTGATCAGTTAATCGGTGCTTTAAGTAAAGGTAATCATCAACGCTATCTTGATAGCCCTCAGGATTTAGCTGATGTTTCTGCCGTTAATGAAGGTAATGCAATTTTAGGGCATGTATTAGGCAGCAAAGAAGCGAGCCGAAATATTGCGGCTCAAGCAACAGAATCTACTGGCGTTAGTAATGATATCGTTAAGAAATTATTACCTTTAGCTGCCACTATTATGATGGGTGCTTTGAGCAAAGAAACTAGTAATAGCCCTATCGGTGGCGTGGGTAATTTAGATTTAAATAGCATATTAGGTGATAACGCTAGCCCAGTTATCGGCATGGTTACTTCGTTTTTAGATGCTAATAACGATGGCAATGTCACTGATGATTTACTTAATTTAGCTAAAAAATTCTTTTAATTTATTGTAACAGGAGATACACATGGGACTTTTTGATTTTGCCAAAGACATAGGCAGTAAACTTTTCACTAGCGATGCGGATGCGGCTAAAGATATTACCGACCATATCTTATCGGACAACCCAGGCGTAGAGAATCTTAGCGTAATATTTAAAGATGGTGAAGCAACACTGATTGCTGAGTCTAATACTTTTGAAGCAGCGCAAATAGCCGTACTTATGGCGGGAAATGTTAACGGCGTTACTAAAGTAATACCAAAATTTCAAATTAACGATGTCGAAAATCCGGCTGAAGCTAAAACTGAAGAAGATATAGTTGCGGCGCTAGAGCCTGGTAATGTGGAATATTATATTATTCAAAGCGGTGATTCTTTATCTAAAATTGCTAAAAAATATTATAACAATGCCGGAGAATACCCGCGTATTTTTGAGGCTAATAAAGAAGTCATTAAAGATCCAGAGCTTATCTATCCAGGACAAAAAATTAGAATTCCTTTAGATTCATAATCGCAATACTTATTTGAAATCATGTATCTGTAACATCACTATCATTAAGTTAGGGCGTTATCATCTGTTCTGGGGCGCTGGCTTTAGCCTGCTATTTTTAGCTAGAAAGCAGGCTAAAGAGGCTGCGAAGCCAAAAATCAATGGCTTACCTAGTGTCAGGTGTTGGGCTTCATGCCTCAGCCCAACCTACGTATAATACTTTCACAGTCTCTAAAGCCAGCGCCCCATGATGTACTATTCTTACCTTACTGACAGTGCTCTGCCGGCTAGATATTGCATATCCTACAGATACATTCTTCGCTTTAAATATATCGTCGATTTTTAGAAACTGAAAGTACTTCTTAACTAAGCAGGATTTTTCTCCTATAAGGCTATCAAGGCAAAATCAAAGATTATGGTATCGGTTTAAATCAAACAAGCCTGCTCGAATTCCGCGATATTTTTTATGCTCGCTATTAAACCAATCAACCTGTTGCCAAATTTTAGGATTCGTCCGGCGGATGCCATATTTTTCATAAAACATATTTTTCTGCTGGTCTGTTTTTGCGCTCCTTAAAGCCTCAATAAAACTAGGCAAGTCCGTCTGTTTTACAGTAAAAAAGAAATTGGGATAACTTCCTACAAAGCCAGGAACAACGGTCAATGTATCTAACTCTTTTTCTCTAAGCCCAAGCAAACCTTCACCCACCATAAAAGCCACATTTTTCAGAGATTTATTGCGCATTAAACTATAAACAAGATCTGTTTCTCCTCTTATTCTTAATAAGGACATTTCCGGTAAAGCATCTATTTCATAAGCTTTAAGTTGCTGTAATTTAATAATTTCCTGGGTAATTTCTGGATCCACTGATTGACTGAGCGCGCCAATGCAAGCTTCTAATTCACAAGTAGTTTTTTTAGGCTTCTTTTGATCAATTCGCTGCTTTAGTTGCTCAAAAAACTCAACCTTATAGTCTTTTGTTTGATAGTTAACGCCTGTCTGGTAGCCCTCGCTGTAATAAGCTTGGTTAATATAATTAGCAACCTTGCCACTAAGACCTTTATACCAACTATCATGTATTTTTTTGCGTTGCCCATCAGGTAATAACCTTAAGAAATTATTCTCTCCATCAATACGCAAAAAATCCATATATTGCCTAGAAGCCAGCTGTTGATTAATGCCGCTATAAACATCAAAACCTGCCACTAATAAATAATGCACTCGCTCAAAAAGAGGGTAATCAACTACCCAAGCAGTCAAAGGGGGTTCACCAACTAAGCCTTGTACAACGGTCGCACTGTCAAAATGTCTAAAAACGGTCAATGTGGCATTTTTATTGGTGCCATTGCCGTCCCAAATATCCTTTATTTTAAAACCACCGTATTTCTTTATTAGCTGATTGGCAAATTCGTCTTTATGATTTAAGTATTGTTCAGCAAGTGCGTTATATTCCTGATAACCAAATAAACTTAATTGATCGCCTTCCACATCAGGCAGCGTTAAATTATAAAATTGCTCGGCTAAAAATACTTGCATATCTTTGCGCATTTTCATGTGTTCTGTGGTTTTTTTCGGGTTAAAAAAAGTAATCCAAAATCGATCGCGTATTGCACCTAATGCAATTTGCCCTCGACAAACAGGCCCTTTAATAAATCCAGAAACAAAATAATGCGCATCATCCAGCATAAATTGATAACGCGCATAAGTGGGCAGTTCTGCAAAACTAATAAAAGGATTAGCCGCTACTTTTGGTTGATAAGAAGGTAGCTTTGTTACTTTGTAGTCAGGCTGAAAAAACAAGGCTTCATAGCGCTGCATTTTTTCAGGACTTAACTGATAAACAAAATGCGTTTTTTCAACAAGTGTTTCTTCAATCCGCCGCAAGCGATAATAAAACTTCTCCACTTTTGGGTCATCATAAGGATGTCGGCTAGCAATTTCTTTGACAGCCTCTCCCGAAGGCGTTATCGAACGAACTAAGCGAAAAAACTCATTATTTGACTGCCCTTTAAAGTGTAAATGACCAATAAATAAATGCTCATAAATATAGCGGGCAACTAATTGTTGCTTTAATGACTGGCGATTAAAAAATCGCTCCCATTGTTCGATAGACCGACTGGCTTCAGCAGATAAACTAGGCGGCGCATCAAATTTGGCTCCTTCCTGTAACCAAGACATAATTTTAAATTCTTGCTGTAAAGATAAGCCTGGCATTGCATAAGGCATACCCCAGTCAGGGTGTTTTTTCTTATAGTCGACAAACTCATCAACGCTCGGGCATTCTTGCTTATCATCTATTTTTAATTTAAATGACTCTGCAAGCTTTCCTGTTTTAGGCAAAGGGTTACTGCGTTTTAGCTGCAATAATTTAGCTAATAAGGAATTATCAAGCGCGGCTTGCTTAGAGCTAATGCGCTCGTTTAAAACTGGATAAAAATCTTTTTCTCGCCACTGATTAGTATTACTTGCATCAATAAACAAACGAGTGGGGCTAGCGGGCTCTAACCGACCTCCACCGTAAACCAACTGCTTTGTTGCACCTCTATCAATGCCTGCAGACGAACCCAGTTTTAATTGGCAAGGCGCATCATAACAAGCATGGCACGCAACACAGCGTGAATCTAAAATAGGCTTGATATCTTTATGATAAGACATCAAACCTTGCTCTACTGTTGCCTTCTGATTTAAAAATCGAGGTTTAGGCGCAGCAGAACCGTAGAGCTTGGCTAAATCTTGTTTTTGAGAGGTGGGAGTAAGGGTTTGATAAACATTAGTACAGGCACTTATCAGTAGTAAGACGACTAGAGCAGCCGCAAACCTAAGCTTCATTGCATTAAAAATCATATCAAGTCCTTGTACATTCATTTTTTCTTAGCTTATCAGTAACATCATTATAAAGACACCTAGCCCTACACTTGAAGATAACAGTAAAAGTAAACGCTCTTTTTTAAGCTTCCAGGCCATTAAAAAACCCGTTATAAATAAAATCATCAGACCAAGCGATAAAATAACCGCATAAACCTTAAAGGCAATACCGCCTTTTGCTTTATGTAACTGTACAAAAAAACGATGTAAGTTAGTTTGTTTAACTTTAAGTTGCGCTACAAAAGGATTGTTCGTTTGCTCTAATTGCACATCAAGCTGCGAGCCTGTCCAAACGAAATAATAAAATTTACCAGGGCCTTTTATTGATACCTTGCCTGTTGGAAGCTCAATTTCCCGTTGTTTTAATTCTTGCTTAACAATATTGGTTAGCCATGCTTTATTTCTTTGCATCGGTTGAGCTAATTCAAGCTTATATTTTTGCACATGATAGCCCCCTTTTATACCCCACGAATAAAGGGCTCCTGTTATACAAAACATCATCACAACGGGAAAAATAAAAGCCGCTAAAATGATATGGGTTTTAACTAAAAAAGACCGACTAAGTTTCATTGAAAAACTCTCATAAAATAAATTGCCTAATATAATAAGTGAATATTATGACAATAATATGACAAAAACAAAGAATCATCTGATTTTATGGCACTTAATTGTTAAAATTAGCAGATTATTTACTAAAAACACTTTAATTAATCTATGGCTAACAACGCATTCATTCCTAAAACAGGTATCAGTGGACTAAAAGAAAATTGGCGTAGCGACTTACAAGCTGGTTTTTTTGTTTTCCTGATTGCCCTTCCCTTAAGCTTAGGTATTGCAATAGGTTCTGGATTTCCTCCTTCAGCAGGTATTATTACTGCCATCATAGGGGGTGTTTTAGTTTCCCGCGTGAATGGTTCATTTATTGTTATTAATGGCCCGGCAGGCGGACTGATTGTTGTTATGCTCGCCGCCGTTCAGTCGCTCAGTGATGGTGATATGCTTTCAGGTTATCGCTACACTCTAGCAGCCATCATGATTGCTGGCTTATTCCAGGTGATTATGGGGCGCTATAAACTGGGCAGCCTCAGTGCTTTTTTCCCTGCTCCCGTTATTCATGGCATGTTAGCCGCCATGGGAATTAGCATTATAGCGAGGCAAGCACATGTGATGCTTGGTGTTTCGCCAGGTTCTGATAGCCTTTATAGCTCACTCGGACAAATCCCCAATAGTCTACTCAATTCAACGCCTGAAATTGCAACCATTGGCTTAGTTTCTTTAGCGATACTCTTTATTTGGCCTTATCTCAAAAATACAAAACTAGGAAAAATACCCGCTCCCTTAGTTGTTTTACTTTGGGGCATGGCTGTTGCTCAATTTTTTGGTATTCAGCATGATCATATTCACTTTGGTCAAGCGGATTTACATGAGCATTTAATCGCGGCGCCTTTTTTAGTCGATATCCCTGCAGATCTTAGCCAATACTTTTATTTACCTGATTTCTCAAAAATTCTCACTTTTGAATTTTGGATGGCAACACTGAGTATTTGCTTGGTAGCTAGCCTTGAAAGCTTATTAAGTGCCACTGCTGCAGAAAAGCTAGATCCTTATAAAAGACCCACTGACTTAGATGAGGATTTAAAAGCGGTCGGCTTAGGCAATGTTGTTTCTGGCTTATTAGGCGGCCTACCAATGATTGCTGAATTTGTACGTAGTTCGGCAAATGTTGATAATGGCGCAAAAACAGGCTGGGCTAATTTTTTCCACGGCGCTATTTTACTGCTCTTTGTGGTTTTATTCCCCCACCTTATCCATAACATCCCTCATGCCTCTTTAGCAGCATTACTTGTTTATATTGGCTATCGCCGCGCAACTCCACAGGTATTTGCGGATATTCTAGCGATAGGAAAAGATCAGTTATTTTTATTTGTGGTAACGATTTTAGCCGTCTTAGAAAGCAATTTATTAGTCGGCGTATTCTTTGGTGTCTTTGTTAAGTTAATTATGCATTTAGTACGTGGTGTCTGGCTAAGTAATGTCTTTAAAATTCACTTCACCATCAAAGAAAAAGGCAACCTTGTTACCGTAGAAATTATTGGCTCAGCGCTATTTTCTAATTTCTTACCCCTAAAAAAAGCGGTTGAGGCAATCCCTCTAGGAAAGCATATTACTTTTGATTTCTCTAAAGGCTACCTAATGGATCACTCGATACTGATTTTTATTGACGAATTTATAGCGCGCTATATTCGCAATGGTGGAGGTTCGTGTCAGCGTGTTGGCCATGCACTAGAAACATTTTCTGACCATGACTTAGCGGTACGAATAATGACCAAGGATGATAGAAAGAATTAAAAACATGACCCCTTAGTTTATTTTTAATGAAGCGCTATTGTTAGGCAAATAGCGCTTTATTAAAAGCCAACAGAAATACTTCCTCCAATACCATCAGCATTCGCCTCTTCTTCCTCATTTTCAATGTGCGGATATACAAAATAGGCATCCACCCCCACAGAAGACTTTTCTGGGTTTTCTTTAGTTTCATCATGGAAAATTTCTGGCGCTTTGGGCTCTAGTCCTTGCTGCGCACAAACCCTTTGAGTCTCCGATTCCACCGATAGATTAAGACTACGCATCTGCACATAACACTCAGGTTCAGCATAGCTATTATTGATACTAATAAGAAAAATGATGAGCATTGTCTTTAATTTAAAAATGCTATTCATGATGACTACCTATACAAATTTAAAGGCTGATGAGTAAACCGACCAAAGATCATTTTACCTCTTTCTGTCATACCCCTGAAGAATAAACCCAGTTTAAAATAGGGTGGTCTGATACAAATTCAGTATATTTACACTTAAACGCATATACCCAATAACATGATTATTTTCATATTGGTGTCAGGTTTTGCGTAGTCTGCT
>DAOUSK010000137.1 GCA_030627265.1 Methylococcaceae bacterium | reverse complement strand
GTTTTACCTTGGTGCGGTAAAAAGGCATTTCTTGCTCGTATGATTCTTTGGTTTGGATATCAGCTAAGCGAGGATCAGAACGTAGCCATGCGAGCACAGTATCAATGCCTTTTCTATCTCCAGCAATCGTGCCGTTAATGCCTTCTTTGGCCAGTAGTAATGTGCCTTTAACGTTCTGGGCTTCCATTAAGTCTGAAAGGGGCTTTCTAAGCGCTTGATAACCTTCAAGCGTGGCGAATTTATATAATGCGGATACAACAATATTGGACATATAACACCTATCTGCAAGCCGGAACGTAAATCCGGAGCAATGATTGAAAAGTCGGCTATTTTAGCGCATTTTTATGATTGAGCTTAAAAAATAAGTGGCTCTGATTTTTCAGTCCATACGGGATATTTCTTCATGACTGAATGAAACAGTTCAGATGCTAAGAATTCGTTTAGCCAAGTTTGTACATGATGGTAATGAGATTGCTCAAACCAGTCACTATCAACATGAGCAAACTGACGAATAAAGGGAAAAATTCCAATATCAGCTAATGAAATAGCGTCACTACATAGATAGCGGTGATTGCTGAGTTGATTTTCTAAGTGTGCAAGAAATTGTTCACCTAGTTTTCTATGTTCTAGGGCAGGTTTATTGGGATATCGGTCAGGATATTTGTAGTGGTCAAGGTGATTTTTGAATGGGCCGTCATTACTTTCGAGTAAATCATTGATTGCGGCATAGTGTGCGCTGTTTACATCAGCTAGCCAGTTCTCATGATCATTCTGGCTTAAAGCCCAAAGCATAATGTCTCTACTTTCATCAATCACTTTGCCATCGCTTAAAACTAAGGTGGGTACGGTGGCTTTCGATGAGCTTGCCAGTAATGCTTTTGGTTTATTACGGAGTTCGATTTCGCGTAACTGTACCGTAATTCCACTCTGTTTTAATGCCATACGTGCGCGCATAGCATAGGGACAGCGTCGAAAAGAGTAGAGTATGGGCTGTTCTTTTATCATTGTTTAGCAGTGGCTGATTGAGTAAGCTGTTTCAGTTAGACTTGTCAGCCCGCGTTTCTTAAATTGCTCATTCTTATCAATGATATCTTCTGAAAATAAACGCTCAATTTGGCTATTCTCTCCAAAAGACTGCTGCACTTCATTTTCTGAGATAGAAAAGGGTGGGCCTTGCATGACATTTTGATCATATTCTAAAGTGATTAATAATGTGCGGCTTAATGCTGGAACTATTTTCTTTAAATGTTGCAGGTATTTTTGACGCATCTCTGCTGGCAAAGCAATCATAGAAGCTCTGTCATAGACTGCTGTGCAGTCAGCGAGATCGTTACTATTGAGATTAAAAAAATCACCTTGATAAATAGTGAGATTCTCTGATTTCCAGCACTGAAATTCTTTATGCTCTGTAATTTGAGCTTCCAGATGATTTTCAGTAAAAAATTCTTCAACCGCGATGGGGCTAAGTTCTACGGCTAAAACTTGATAACCTTGAGCAAGCAACCATAATATGTCTTTACTTTTTCCGCACAGTGGCACAAAAATTTTGCTGTTAGCGGGTAGTTTTAGCTTTCTCCAGAAATTTTGTAAATGACTGTTGATTTCCTCTTCGTGAAAGCCAATTTGTTTTTGTTCCCAACGTTCTAGCCAAAAATCTGCTTGCATGGTGGTGTCTCGCGGTAGTAGTTAAGTGGAAATATTATAAAGCATAGTAAAGGCAGTCATTTAGTCTTACCGTAGCAACGGTCTCAAATTTTATTGATTTTTAATTAACATTTTTAGATGGTCGTAAAGCTCATAAATAGAATGCTGATGATGATTGAAAAATCGAAAAATCGAGGCTGACGCTTACTTTTGTACAATTTCTTTAGAGGGAAGTGCTGAAATTGTGCAGAGCCATAGGATGTCAGCAGATCCTATGACTTTTGGATTTACACTTAAGGCTATTACTGGTTTCTCGCAGCAAGCATTGTGAAAGTTGCCGGATGCTAAGGGCCTAGTCTAAAAGAGATTCTAGTTTTTCGCAGTAGGCCTTGAGGATTTTTATGCGGGCATAACGTTTATCATTACCCTCAACTAAAATCCACGGTGCTGATTGAGTGCTCGTGCGTGCAACCATATCATTCACTGCGAGTGAATAGGCATCCCATTGATTACGGTTACGATAATCGTCTTCGGTGATTTTATGTTTTTTATAGCTGATTTGCTCTCGTTCTTTAAAGCGGCGTAGTTGTTCATCTTGGTCGATATGTAGCCAGAACTTTAGAACCGCAATGCCGTGACGTGTTAAGGCTTCTTCAAAGTTGACGATTTCACTATAAGCGCGCTTCCATTCGGGGTCTTTCGCAAAACCTTCGACACGTTCCACTAAAACGCGGCCATACCAGCTACGGTCGTAAATAGAAACTTTTCCGGCGCGTGGCATATGTCGCCAGAAGCGCCATAAATAATGTTGCATACGTTCTTCATCCGTTGGCGCAGCAACAGGAATAACCTGGTAGTTTCTAGCATCTAGGGCGTGAGTCAATCTACGAATTGCGCCGCCTTTGCCACCCGCATCCCAGCCTTCAAAAACTAAAACACTGGAGATTTTTTTCTCATGCGCTTGGCGTGCCAGCTTATTCAATTTTCCTTGGTAATAATTAAGTTGCTCATTGTAGGGTTTTTTATCTAAGGATAAGTTGAGGTCTAATGAGTCTAAAATACTAGGTTGATTACCATGAATAATTTGAGGGGTGTCACTAGAAGGGGGTAAGCTTTCTTTGCGTTGCTTAGTTTCTATATGTAACTTAATTTTATCTAAGATGTGCTGGCCGACAGTTAGACTGCTATAGCGTATATCACTCCCTTCGACTATTCGCCAGGGATTGGCGGCGGTACTAGTTTCTTTTAGCGCATTTTCGGCAACACTAACAAAAGTGTCATACATTTTTAGGTGTTCTTTATCGCGTGCAGTCACTTGCCATGCGGTTTCAGGATCTTTTTCTAGCTTTTTTAAGCGCTTTTTTTGCTGTTCTTGTTTTAAGTGTAACCAGCATTTAATGATTAAAGTGCCGTCATTAGCGAGTTCTTGCTCTAGTTCATTGATATGGCGTAAATGAACCTGTAACTCAGGCTCAGTAATTTTCCCATAAACTCGGTTAGCGATTGGCTGGCTATACCAAGAGCCGACATAAATCCCGACAGTACCTTTAGCGGGCATGGTGCGCCAAAAACGCCAAAACTCTGGGCGTTCTTTTTCTTCATCGCTAGGTGAGTCATAGGCATTGGTGCGCATAAGGCGAGGGTCTAACCATTCATTAAGTAAATTAATGACTTCACCTTTACCGCCACCATCAACCCCAGAGATTAAAATGATGACGGATAAGTCTTGGCTACGTAATTCTTGCTGAAGCATCAGCAATTGAGTGCGTAGTTCGGGTACTTTTTCAAGATAGTCAGCTTTACTGACTTTATGACCTAATTCGGCAATTTCAAACATAGTGATTATTGGTGGTTTATAGGTTGTTTATACGAACCCTCAGTTAGGGCGCCTTGTTAGCCTTTTGGTGAGTAATGA
This sequence comes from Methylococcaceae bacterium, assembly GCA_030627265.1. GTDB lineage: Bacteria > Pseudomonadota > Gammaproteobacteria > Methylococcales > Methylomonadaceae > Methyloprofundus. The sequence goes on along the minus strand of DAOUSK010000137.1, from coordinate 1,527 downwards.
TACCGACATGAAATAATTGTAAGCTGTGTTTCTGTCGTGGTATAAATAAGTCGATTTGTATCATCTATTCTACGAGACCAAAAACCTGATAAATTTTCTTTTAGAAGTTCAGGCTTTCCAATGCCCACAAACGGCTGTCGTTTCATCGCTTCAATTAATTTGTTAATACGTTTAATGGTTTTTTTATCTTGAGTTTGCCAATACAAATAATCAGACCAAGCCAAGCATCTATTCACTTATTAGTTCTCTTGCTTGCGCCTTGCCTTGTTATAACCGTACAGTCAGCATCATTAACAACTCGATCTAAAACGGATTTAAGGCCATTTCTTGCTTCTGTAAATGAAATGATTTTCATTTACACCTCGCATGGTTAAGTTGTGAAGAATTGGGCTACACATTTAAGACGGGACAGAAGTAGGATGGGTAGAACGGTGCACCTGTTTTTTAGGTGCGTAGTGAAACCCATCATCAATGCGACGTGTCGTGTGATGGGTTTCGCAAAAAGACGCTCTACCCATCCTACATTTTATAATGTTGTCCCATTTTAAAATGGTAGTCAAGAATTGTAACACTCTAATTACATGTACAGTTAAGAAGACATGTTGTTGGGGTGTTACTTGATGTAAAGAAGCGATATCCTTCGCTACTGAAACTTCGCAGCCCGCTTTATTAACTTATCCAAATTTTTCTCATTTGGATTCCACGGCGTACCTGGGTGAATAATCACTGCGGTACATTTTTCTGCAGATCTAACAATATCTTCAAATGTTCCGGCCGTAGGGTCAATGACCATGGCTTTTTTATCTTCATTGTATTTAAAGATATTAGGGTTGATATCGACACATTCATCACAAGTTGTGCAATCCGGTGTTTCTATCCAAACAGGCTCATGTCCGCCCGCTGGTTTTTCGGCAGGTGCCGCGGCAGTCGCCGTCGCTGGTGTCGTACCCGTTGGGGCTGCCGCCGCAGGCACTGTCACTGCTGGTGCATTAGCGGCGGGTGCAGCCATTAACATAGAGGCTAAATCACTGGCATCGTCACCGCCGACCATGGTCATCAAATTAGAAGCAATGCTAGAAGCCATTTCTGCTTTCGCTTGCGCCGCAACAGCATCGAGATCAACTTCTTTTTTATCGACACCTGCCAAGCCTTTCAGCGTGCGCCAAAAGTTACGTCTTTCAATGGTGGAATGGACAATTTCAGAGTCAATAACAACGCGAACTAAGGTATTGCTGTCAGGATGTACGGCATGGATATAAGCAATATTCTCAGCCATTTCTTCGTGTTCTAAATCAATGAATTCATGTAACGGTACCATGTCATCATTCCATTGTGATGGCGGTACAAATTTAAAGTGCTTTTGAAAGCGCCCTTCAGTCATCGCCCAATCTGCAAAGGTGAGAGGAATGGTCATTTTATCTTCGATACCATACTCATCAACAAATTGGATTTCATAAGTTGTCCAGTCTTGGTCAATGGCAGGGTTGCCTTTTAAGGACATACTTTTTTCCCAAGTATCATCTTCAC
>DAOUSK010000077.1 GCA_030627265.1 Methylococcaceae bacterium | reverse complement strand
CTTGGCATAAGAGCCAGTGGTTGAACTTGCGTATATTCACTTCTTATAAAAACATCAGCGACTTGCTCATCACCTTGCTCTATCGTTTGAACTTCAGGTGTGTGTTGCTCAATAGTATCAGGCTCAGCTGCGGCTATCGTATTAAGTGAAATATTCGATAATAAGGTCGATAAATAACTATCTAACGCACTATCAGGCTCCATAAATACTTTATGAACCTGTTGTTCCTGCTCATTCATCAGGAATATTATTTTCTAATAATTCATCTAGTAAATTAGAATAACTAGCGACTGCTTTAGATGTTGGGTCATAGATAGAGGCAGGAACACCTAAACTACTCGCCTCTCTGAGCTTTGTATCGATAGGAATAAAATCATCCCAGGCATTATTAGGATATTTTTGAGTTAATACATCGCGACACTCAGATGCGGCTCTGGTTCGCTTATCAAACATCGTTGGAATAATTTTATAGCCTGGTGGCGATTTCCTCGATTTAAAAACCATTTTAATGGTATTAATCATTCTATCCAAACCTTGTAAGGCAAGATACTCAGTAATCACGGGGACAATTAAATAATCGCAGGCAGCTAATGCATTGACCATTAAAACACCCAGCATTGGCGGGCTATCTATAATAACGTAATCATATTCCTCAGAAACCTCGGCCAGTGCATTCGCTATGACTAAGCCCATTCCACCCTGTGATGCAACTTGCCTATCTAGTGTTGCAATAGCCGTTGAAGCCGGCAGTATAGATAAGTCAGGAAACTCAGTTTTTATAATATATTGACGAGGATTGTAATCTTTATGTTTACGACTCGCATTTTGAAAAACATTGTAAACAGAACCGTCAATAGAATCTGGGTTATGCTTAAAATAACTAGTTAAGGATCCATGCGGGTCTAAATCAACTAATAAGGTTTTATACCCCCACGAAGATAAAAGCCCCCCTAACGAAACAACTGTCGTAGTTTTTCCTACGCCACCTTTTTGATTAGAAACTGCCCATATTTTCATTTTTTCACTCATACTCTAGGGAATATTTAAATTAAAGTGTCACTGAAAAAAGGTGAGATAAAAACATCACACCTCATCACACTTACCCTGCATATCTTTTCATTAAGCCAGGAACATCTAAAATTAACGCGATTTGCCCATTTCCTGTAATTGTAGCACCAGCCAGGCCATCAAGCCCTTGAAGTTTAGCACCTAATGCTTTAATAACCACTTCTTCTTGACCGACAAGCTGGTCAACCACAAAGCCTATTTGACGGCCGCCAGAATTAACCACAACCACATGAGAGTTCGCTGACCTCTCAACCATATAGGATGAATCATTCACCAACCACTCACTTAAATAGAACAATGGTAAGGCGCTATTTCTCACCATAACAACCATTTGCCCATCAACTACTTTTGTTTGATTTAAGTCCAGATCTAAAATCTCTAAAACGCTCGCTAATGGCAATGCAAAAAACTGATTATTCAATTTAACCATCAAGGTTGGCATAATCGCCAGCGTTAATGGGACTTTGATAATAATGACACTCCCGACACCTTCTTCGGAATCAATTTCTACCGTTCCATTAAGTTGGCTGATACGTGTTTTAACCACGTCCATACCTACTCCACGACCAGAAACATCTGAGATTTCAGTTTTTGTAGAAAATCCAGGGGCGAAGATTAAATTAAAGCACTCTTTATCATCCAGACGAGCGGCAGACTCTTCATCCATCATACCTTTAGTAACCGCAACGCCTCGTAAATGATCTGCATTCATGCCTTTACCATCATCTCGAATGGTTAGTTCTATATGATCACCTTCTTGAGAGGCCGCTAAAATAACACGCCCTTCTCTTGCTTTCCCTGCCGCCTCGCGATCATCAGGCATTTCTACACCATGATCTACAGCATTTCTAATCAAATGCACTAATGGATCAGCTAAAGCTTCGACTAAATTCTTATCTAAATCAGTTTCTTCCCCAACCAGTTCTAATACAATTTCCTTTTTAAGGCTACGAGCCAAATCTCTAACAACGCGTGGGAAACGTCCAAAAACTTTTTTAATCGGCTGCATACGGGTTTTCATTACCGCAAGCTGTAAATCAGCAGTAACAACATCTAAGTTACCAACCGCTTTTACAATATCTTCATCTTCTTTCTCACCCGCTAAGGTTTGAAACCGGTTACGGACGAGCACCAACTCACCCACCATATTCATAATATTATCTAGGGTTTGCGTATCAACCCTAACCGTCGCTTCAGCTTTTGGTGGTGCTGCTTTAGCGGAAGCAGGTTTTTTAATTTCTTTCGGTTTTTCAGGCTCTGTGTTTTTCACAACAGCTACTGGCTCAGCTTTTTCAATTTCAACCGGCGGCGTTACTTTAGTCGCACCTTCAGGGGTATCTTTTACAGGCTCTTCAGCGACTTCATGTGAAAATTTCCCTACACCATGCAATTCATCCATGACCTTATCAAACTCTTCTTCTGTAATATCACCAGAAGGAGTTGCAGGAGGCGCTACAGGAGGGGGGGTAACGACTTTATCTGTTGCAGCACTAGGAATATTAGCAATATCAAACCCACCTTTACCATGCAGGTCATCTAACAAGCTATCAAATTCTTCTTCTGTAATGTCACCGGAAGGGTCAAGTTCTAGCGCTGAAGACTTAGTCTCCGTTGGTGTGGGTGATCCCCCTTCACCATGCAAGGTATCTAATAAATTATCAAACTCAGATTCAGTAATATCATCTGATTGTGCAGCATCACTATCAACCGAGCCTAACATTAACTCAAATTCTTGCTCAACTGCATCACTCGCATCAACTAACTCACCATCACCTTCTGCTGTATTAATGTTTTCTGTCGCAGACGTCGCTTGCGCTTCATCAGCAATAGGAGCCTGCGCTACTGGAGCTGAAACTACGGGTTGCTCTGCTGACTGTGGTACAGTAAAAGTTTGCAATTTATCGAGTAAAGATTGCTCAACTGCTTCCGGCATCTTTCCAGCACGCACATCATCAAACATCACGTTTAGATGGTCCACTACCTGTAAAATGACATCCATTAACTCAGTATCAACAACCCTGTCACCTTGCCGAAGAATATTAAATACATCCTCAGATTTATGACAAACACCGACCATGGCATCTAAGGCTAAAAAACCAGCCCCTCCCTTTATCGTATGGAAACCACGAAAAATAGCATTTAAAAGTTCATTATCTTCAGGGGAATTCTCTAATTCTACGAGTTGTTCACCTAGCAATTCAAGGATTTCCCCTGCTTCAACTAGGAAATCTTGTAAAATTTCATCTTCAAGATCAATTGCCATATTACTGCCCTCAGAAGCCTAAACTAGATAAAAGATCGTCAACATCATCTTGTTTTGTTGCTACATCATTAGATTTATCATCAACACCAGGAACAACAGGACCCGGTAATACATCATCTGTTGTCACTGTATTTTCTGAATGCACTTGTCCACCGGAAAGACTAACTAAAGAAACCATTCCTTGCTCTAAGTCTTCAACCAAAGTAATGACTTTTTTAATAATTTGACCGGTTATATCTTGGAAGCTTTGCGCCAATAAAATATCTGTTAACCCAGTTTGCACACTGCTTAAGTCATTTTTTGTTTGCGAGAAATACGCCGTAATATCTGAACTCATCATTTTAAATTCTTCAAATGGCATGTCTTTCGCTAAAAACCGATCCCACTTATCTGATAGTTCTGATGCCTGCTCGTTTAGCACATTAGAAACCGGCAGTAAATCTTCTACGACACCTAAGGTACTATTAGCCGCTTGTTCAGTCATGGTAATGACATAATGCAATCGCTCTTTAGCATCAGGAATATCATTTGCCGTTAATGCTGACATTTTGGCGTCTAAAGAAAAACTATTCATTGAATCATGAAGCTGCCTTGTTAACCGTCCTACTTCCTGAAATAGCGTAGATTCACGCATCCCTGCCATTTCATTTAATATGTTATCCGCCGCTACTTCATCATTACTTTCTAAAGCTTGCACTAATTTTTTTGCAAGCAAAAGCTGTGCTTGCTGATTTTGTTCAGTCATTGAAAAATACCTTTTAAATTATCCGTCTATACGCTCAAAAACTTTATCAATCTTCTCTTTTAGTGTTATCGCTGTAAAAGGTTTGATGACATAGCCATTAACACCTGTTTGAGCCGCAAGAATAATCTGCTCACGCTTTGCTTCAGCTGTCACCATTAAAACAGGTAGCTTAGCCAATTTAGGATCTGCACGAACTGCTTTTAATAAATCAATTCCTGTCATTCCCGGCATATTCCAGTCGGTAACAAGAAAATCAAAATCGCCAGATTGCAACATAGGTAAAGCCGTTTTACCATCATCTGCTTCAAACGTATTTGTAAACCCTAAATCTCTTAATAGGTTTTTAACAATACGTCTCATTGTTGAAAAATCATCAACAACAAGAATTTTCATATTTCTATCCAAGACAGCTCTCCACCATTTTCTTATTAACTACAATACTTTAATTTAATTTAGTTGAATAAAATTACCAATCACTCTCACTGAGTAATAAATCATTATCTTCATTAACCCAATCTCCGAGTTTAGCCCTTAATCTTAACATAGCTTGACTATTAATTTGACTAACTCGTGATTCACTAACATTTAAAACTTCACCGATTTCTTTTAAGTTAAGTTCTTCATTATAGTACAAAGAAATAACCAATTTTTCACGCTCTGGTAATTTTTCTATCGCCGCAGCTAATGCTAGCTGAAAATCATTCCCAGTCAAGCGCTCTACTGGATTTACACCAACACCCTCACACTCATCGAGAAAAGAATCACCCGCTTGCGCTAATTCTTCGATACTAAAGAAACGGCTACTCGCTGAATCTTGTAATACATGATGATAGTCATCAACAGAAATACCTAAATAAGCAGCGATATCATTTGGTTTTGCTGTTTCAGCAGTTTGGTCTTCAATTGCTTTAATAGCCATCGAGACTTCTCTGGATTTTTTATGTACTGAACGCGGCGTCCAGTCTGAGTGCCGCACTTCATCTAACATGGAGCCTCTAATACGTATACCTGCATACGTTTCAAAACTTGCCCCTTGGGTTGGGTCATAGTTTTTTAAGGCATCTAATAAGCCCAGCATACCCGCTTGAATTAAATCATCTATTAAAATAGACGCTGGTAATTTATTAGATAAATGATAAGCAATGCGTTTAACCAACGGAGCATATTCAACAATTTTTTCATCTGCTGCCCCCGAAGATTGTACCGAACTATACATTGCTATCGCAGTCATGCGGCATGCTCCTGAGTTTCATATTGAATCATGCGTTCTACGAAAAACTCAAGATGCCCGCCAATTTGAGATTTTACTGGCCAATTGCTAATTCCTTGAGCAATCGCTCTAAAAGCTTGGGACGCACGTGACTCAGGAAATCGATCAACAACAGCGGATTGTTTTTGCACTGCTTTACGCAAGCATTGATCAAAAGGAATCGCACCGGCATAAGTTAATACCACGTCTAAATAATCATCTGTGACATTAGATAGCTTTTTAAATAATTGCCGCCCATGCTGAGGCGATTGAACCATATTAGCTAATATATGAAATTGATATAAGCCATAATCACGATTTAATAATTTAATGAATGCATAGGCATCGGTAAGCGATGTAGGCTCATCAGAAACAACCACCATGACTTCTTGGCAGGCCCTTGCAAAACTAACAACATTCCCCGCAATACCCGCTGCGGTATCAACAATGAGTACATCAATTTCATCACTTAAATCACTAAAAGCATGAATCACTTCCGCCTGCTCTTCTGAGCTTAATTCAGACATATGCTGTAAACCAGAAGAAGCAGGAATAACTTTCAAATTAAAAGGCCCTGTCTCTATAATTTCTTGCATCTTCTTTTGCCCATTAAGCACATGTGATAAATTGTATTTAGGATGCATTCCTAACAAAATATCCACATTAGCTAAACCCATATCAGCATCAAACAGCGCAACACGCTTGCCTTGCTGCGCAAGAGAAACACCTAAATTAACGGCAATGTTAGTTTTCCCCACGCCGCCTTTACCACTAATCACAGCAATAACACGCACAGGGTTAACGCGTTTTAATTTTCTGATTCCAGCCGCTTGATCTTGTACTTTATGCATAACCAGCCGCCAACCATTCGTCATTTTCAGTTAAATCATCATCAGCTTCTGCTTCAGAAAGACATTTATCAATCAACATATCAGCATCAGCCTCATGAATATCCTCTGGAACTTGCTGCCCATCGGTTATAAATGCAACAGGAAGCTGATACTCAATTAAAGTAGAGACTGCATTTCCCGTTTCAGCCGCTTCATCCATTTTAGTCAAAATACATGCTTTAGCATCAAACACTGAAAACCCTTCAATAATTTCAGTCATTGCTTTAATTTGCGTTGTGGCAGATAACACAAGATATGAGGTCAATGTAATCCCAGATTCTTGCAAACTACTCATTTGCTCTAACATGCGTTGATCTTTTTGACTAACACCTGCTGTATCGATTAATACCAAGCGTTTATTTCTAAAACTTTCAACTAACGTGTGAAGTTCTTTTGCATCCGTAGCAACACGCACAGGTACTCCTAAAATTCGCCCGTAGATACTAAGCTGTTCGTGAGCACCTATTCTATAGTTATCCATTGTGATAAGTGCAATATCACGACTAGAACCATAATGTAAAATAAACTGTGCAGCCATTTTTGCGACGGTCGTTGTTTTACCGACACCTGTTGGGCCAACTAACGCAACTACTCCGCCTTTCTTTAAAATATCCCCGCCATCAACAGGCAATACCTTTCTCAGCATATCTAAAGCTTTATTCCAAATAACCTCCGAATCCTTATGATTATCTAAGCGATTCGCTATTTTGATGCTTAATTTTTTAGATAAACCAATACTAGCCAGTCGTCGCAACAAATCTAATCTAACCGGTGATTTAGTAAATTGTTCATTCACCACTGGTTCAGGAGGACGCGAATCCTCCAGTGCCGATTTAATATTGCTCACTTCTTTACGCATTTCTACGCGCATCTCTTGCAACATATCCGTCGTTGCAACCGCCATGCTATCTTTAATTTGTTGTAAAGCCTGCTGCAAACCATTAGTTTGTGATTTTTTTATAGCCGGATTTAGCTTCCTAGTAGGCGCGAGTATTTTAGGTTTTTTCGTTAGAGGTGGTCTTTTCAGGGTTGCCGCATGTCCTTGCGTAAAATCAACTTTCTCAGCATAACCAACATATTCATCCAATTTACTACGCGCAGTTGTATTTTGTAGAATCTCACGTGATTCATTTAAGTCACGGCGCGGACTTTTTATCGTTTTTGGCTTGGGCCTACTTTGCGCTTCTAAATTAGCTAATTCAGCTGATTTTCTAGCCGCTTCAGTACGCTTTTGTTGCTGCTGTTTTCTTAAATTTTCATGCACTAGTTGCTCATCAAAATCTTGGGCAGCAACAATTTCTACGCCGCCCTCTACCGAACGATTAGACATAATAACCGCATCATTGCCTAATTCATCCTTCACCATACGCATGGCTTGGCGAATATCTTCAGCAAAAAAACGTTTAATTTTCATCGAGTATCCTCCTTATTAACTCAATTAGTCCGTTGTCCAACAGTAGAAACAACCTTGATCTGACGATCTTCAGGTATCTCAGTATAAGCTAAGACATGCAAACTAGGAATAGAATGACGAACAAATCGAGATAACCAAGGGCGTACAAAAGCGGAAACTAACAGAATAGCTGTTTGTCCTTCAATTTCCATTTTTTGTGCGCTCTCTACAAGCGATTGATGCATTTGCTCAGCTAAACCTGGTTCTAAACCAGCGCCCGATTCATTTGCCGTCTGTAATGTCTTATGCAATAACTGTTCCAAGTCTTGTTCCAAGGTGATAACAGGGACATCCAGCTGATTCCCTGAGATTTCTTGCAATATTAAACGCCCTAAGCTTACCCTGACTGCTGAGGTTAATACGTCAGGATCTTGACTCTTAGCACCATATTCCGCCAAAGTTTCGGCGATACTTCTCACATCCCTAATTGAAACACGCTCGTGCAATAGGTTTTGTAGCACTTTTACAAAGATACCCAGCGGCAATACATTAGGCACTAAATCTTCAACCAATTTTGGTGCAACAACACTGAGATTATCCAGTAGTTTTTGCGTTTCTTCATAGCCAAGCAACTGGTGCGCATTAGTTTGTAAAATATGACTTAAGTGTGTTGCCACAACGGTTCCTGGATCGACAACAGTATACCCTAAAGTTTGTGCGTAATCCTTCTGATCTGCCTCAATCCAAACAGCATCCAACCCAAATGCAGGGTCTTTACAAGGCGCACCTTCCAACGTTCCAAAAACTTGCCCCGGATTAATCGCCATTTCCTTATCCGGCATAATATCTGATTCGCCAACCATCACACCCATTAATGAAATTTGATAATTAGTCGGATTTAATTCTAAATTATCGCGTATATGTACTGTAGGAATTAAAAAACCTAATTCTTGAGATAATTTTTTACGCACCCCTTTAATACGCGCCATTAATTGCCCACCTTGCGCCTTATCAACCAAAGGAATCAATCGATAACCCACCTCCAAGCCAATCACATCAACCGGCCTCACATCATCCCAACTCAGATCTTTTGTTTCTGGTTCCTGCTGCACCGCTGCAGGCATCGCAGATTCTAACGCCGCCTTTTCTTGCGTCACTAGCGATTGCCTTTTAATCCAATAAGCAGCTCCCGCTAAGCCCCCAGAAATAAGCAGGAAAACCATGTTAGGCATACCCGGAATAATACCCAATATCACCATCACACCGGCAGTAATATTAAGCGCCTTAGGGTTTGCAAACAACTGGGTGGAAATTTGTTCACCAACCGTTTCATCGCTTCCTCTCACCCGACTAACAACCATTGCGGCCGCTGTTGAGAGTAGTAAAGAAGGAATCTGTGCGACTAAGCCATCACCGATAGTCAACAAGACATATATCTCGCCCGCCGCAGCGAATGTCATATCATGCTGCCCCACGCCAATGATAAGTCCGCCGATTATATTCACCGCGAGAATAATCATCCCCGCAATCGCATCCCCTTTAACAAATTTACTCGCACCATCCATGGAACCATAAAAATCAGCTTCTGCGGCAATTTCAGCACGCCTCTCTTTTGCTTCATCTTGTGTAAGAGTCCCTGCATTTAAATCCGCATCAATAGCCATTTGCTTACCTGGCATAGCATCCAAGGTAAATCGCGCGCCTACCTCTGCAATTCTTCCCGCCCCTTTGGTAACAACGGAAAAGTTAATTACCATTAAAATACCAAAAACAACCAGACCAACAGCAAAGTTACCGCCAATAACAAACTCACCAAACGCTTCAATTACTTTTCCAGCCGCATCTCCGCCTTTATGCCCTTCTAATAAAACCACTCGTGTCGAAGCAACATTCAACGCCAAGCGAAATAATGTTGCAATCAAAATAACACTGGGAAACGCAGCAAATTCAAGTGGCTTCGTTGTATAAACAACCACTAGTAAAATAATCAGAGAAAATGCAATATTGAAGGTGAAAAACAAATCCAAAATAAAGGCTGGCAAGGGAATAATGATCAATGCAAGCATCATTATGATGACAATAGGCGCGCCTAATTTAGCTTCCCCTGCAATGCCTAAGTATTTTTTTAATTGCGTAAAATCCATATTTTCTTATGTTTATCTATAACTATTGGGTTCTAAATTCATTCGGAATAAGCAAATCTTCGGGGAACCTAGGTTTTATCGTATGCTTTTTTTCAGCTATTTTTAACTGATAGACATAAGCAAGCACTTGAGCAACCACCTGAAATAAGCCCGAGGGAATTTCCTCACCAATTTCAGTTGAATAATACAAGGCCCTTGCTAAGGGTGGCACTGCCACCAAAGGAACATCAGCACCCGTAGCAATATTTCTAATGTGCGCTGCCACTAGGTCAGTACCTTTTGCGAGCATTATCGGAGCACCTGAATTTGTTTGATCATATTTCAACGCCACTGCAAAATGCGTAGGATTGGTCACAATAACATCCGCCTCAGGAACATCATTCATCATACGCCCTTGTGCCATTTGCATTTGCATCTGACGAATTCGCCCCTTAACTAAAGGATCCCCTTCTGACTGCTTATTTTCATCTTTTACTTCTTGCTTAGTCATCATCATATCTTTATTGTATTTCCACAATTGATAGGGAACGTCAATAATAACTAACAAAACTAATGTGGAACTCAAGATAATCAAACCGATCAAAATGATATCTGCTGCATGAAAAATAGCCGACTTTACTGGTTCATCCATTAAGCCCATAAACTCAGGTAAATAACTTGTAAATAAGATTTTGGTGACCGTCAGAATTAAAGCCACCTTTAGAATCGCTTTAAATAACTCGACGATCCCTTGCAGTCCAAACATACGCTTTAACCCTTTCAACGGGTTAAACTTAGATAGTTTAGGAGACATAGACTCCATACTAAAATTCCAACCTCCCATTAATAGTGGTCGCAATAAGGTAGTTACTGTAAGCACCAAAGCAAAAGGGACAATCAACATCATGCCATCCATTAAAACCTGCGTAAAAT
>DAOUSK010000049.1 GCA_030627265.1 Methylococcaceae bacterium | reverse complement strand
TTGGTTACTTCTTCAACTTTTGAAGTTTCTCCAGATTGCTCATTTTTGATTCTTTCGTAAATTTCTTCCCTGTGTACCGATACATCTTTAGGTGCATTGATACCAATTCTTACTTGGTTTCCCTTAACCCCTAAAACAGTAACTGTTACTTCGTCACCAATCATTAAGGTTTCGCCTACGCGACGCGTTAATATAAGCATCCTTCTCTCCCTTTAGTCTCAAAAGCTTAATAAGCTAACTGAATGGATCATTATATCAGTCATTCTAAAAAAATATACATTTAGTCTGATTTTATTTATATGGCGGTCAATAAATTAACCGCAATAAGCCTATGAGCTTGTAAAAACATAAGAATATTAATGCATAAGCACTTATACGAGCATAGCAGCTTACTGCTAAGCACTTATAGGGATGACGCCTCTTAGCATCAACCTATGAACTTAAAAATGATTGAGTTTAGCATCACTCCTCCCAATCAAAGTGACAATCCATTTCTTAAGTTATTTTTTATTGTGCTGGCTCTTTGTCTAAATCAAAAGCAGCATGCAATGACCTAACTGCTAATTCTAAATATTTTTCATCAATGACCACTGAGATTTTTATTTCTGAGGTAGAAATCATTTGAATATTAATATTTTCATCGGCAAAAACCTCAAACATTTTGCTAGCGATTCCCGCATGCGAGCGCATCCCTACCCCAACAATAGACACTTTGACTATTTTTTCATCCGTGGTGACTGATTTTGCGCCTAAGCTTTCACTAGTAGAGGTTAAAATCGCTTTTGCTGCAGCTAAATCATTTCTATGTACTGTAAAAGTAAAATCCGTTGTGGCATCATCAGCAACATTTTGAATAATCATGTCGATTTCAATATTCGCATCAGCAATCGGCCCTAAGATTTTAAAGGCAGCTCCAGGAATATCGGGGACGCCTGTAATCGTCAATTTAGCTTCATCTTTATTGAAAGCAATACCTGAAATTAACGCTTGTTCCACTGCTGGTTCCTCGTAAGTAATGAGCGTGCCACGCCCTTCTGAAAATGATGATAGTACGCGTAATGCGACATTATATTTACCGGCAAACTCAACGGATCGAATTTGCAAAATTTTGGTGCCTAAGCTTGCCATTTCTAGCATTTCTTCAAACGTAATGCTATCTAATCGGCGCGCATTAGGTTCTACTCTTGGGTCGGTAGTATAAACGCCATCAACATCTGTGTAGATATGGCATTCATCTGCTTTTAATGCTGCGGCTAATGCAACGGCTGTTGTATCTGAACCGCCACGCCCTAAGGTAGTAATGTTTCCTTCTTCATCCATGCCTTGAAAACCAGCAACCACAACAATGGTTCCTGCTTTTAAATTATCATGAATTTTTTTATCGTCAATACGCTTAATTCTTGCTTTAGTATGCGAATTATCCGTTACGATGCGAACTTGACCGCCCGTATAAGATTTTGCACTACAGCCAAGCTCGATCAATGCCATACATAATAATGACATGGTAACTTGCTCACCGGTTGATAACAAAACATCCATTTCACGCGCTACCGGTGTTTTTTGGATTTCTGCCGCTAAGCCCGTTAAACGATTTGTTTCGCCACTCATTGCAGAAACAACAACCACGATTTGATCGCCGTTATCATGTGCCGCCTTTACTTTGTGTGCTACCGCTTGAATACGCTCAACCGTTCCGACTGATGTACCGCCAAATTTATAAACAAATAACCCCATTTATTCAGCCCCCAATTGTTCACGCACCCAGTTAGGTACTAATTTCAATGCTGCTGCTAATTTTTCTGGCTCGGTTCCGCCTGCTCTTGCCATATCAGGACGACCACCGCCTTTGCCTCCGATTTGTGTTGCCACAACATTCACTAAGTCACCTGCTTTTAAGCGCTTAGTTTCTGCTTTTGTGACTCCAGCAATCAAAGTCACTTTGCCATTATTGACAACGGATAAAACAATAGCGGCACTACTTAATTTATCTTTTAGTTTATCAAGCATGTCGCCTAACGCTTTAGGATCAACATCTTTCAGCTCGACAGCCAGTACCTTGATACCGTCAATTTCAACTGCTTGAGCAGCCAAATCACCACTCGCTGAGCTGGCCAATTTTGATTGCAAACGCGCCAATTCTTTTTCTAAGCCTTTATTTTTTTCTAATAATTGCTGAACTTTATCAGCCGCCATTTCAGGCGTTGCTTTAACCGCATCAGCAATATTATGTATCGCTGCTTCTCGCTCTTCCAACCAATGAATTGCTGCCTCACCTGTTAGCGCCTCTATTCGACGCACGCCCGATGCAACACCTGTTTCGCTAATGATTTTAAACAGGCCAATATCTCCCACTCGTTTTACGTGCGTTCCGCCACATAATTCAGTAGAAAAATCACCCATTTTTAGCACGCGAACTTCATCACCGTACTTTTCACCAAATAATGCCATCGCACCTGCGTTCATTGCATCATCTTTAGACATCACATCTGCCGTCACTTCCGTGTTGTGGCGAATTTGTTGATTGACGATGCGCTCGATAATCTTAATTTCTTCAGCAGACATTGGCTCAAAGTGAGAAAAATCAAAGCGTAATCGCTCCATATTAACTAAAGAACCTTTTTGCGTGACATGCTCACCTAAAACCTGACGTAATGCCGCATGTAATAAGTGAGTTGCTGAATGGTTAAGAGCAATCGCCAATCGAGAGCTAGACTCAACGGATGCATTACAAGACACACCTGATTTTAAGTTGCCTGAAATGACTTTACCTAAATGCAGAAATAGAGTGCCGCCCTGCTTTAAGGTATCACTTACTTCAAAGATGGCACCCTCCACTTCAATTCGGCCAACATCCCCTGCTTGCCCACCTGATTCACCATAAAAAGGCGTGCTATCTAAGACGACAATACCTTCCTCACCTTCCGCAATAAAATCGACTGCCATACTATTTTGAAATAATGCAATGACTTTGCTTTGCTGATTAAGCTGCTGATAGCCTGTAAATTCAGTTTTGGAATCTAATTTTATGGTTTGGTTATAGCCATTACCAAAATTCTTTGCTGCACGCGCTCTTTCACGCTGTGCTGCCATGGCAATATCAAAACCTGCATGATCAACGGTTAATTCTCTTTCACGTGCGCAATCTGCGGTTAAATCAACCGGAAAACCATAAGTATCGTAAAGTTGGAAAACGATATCTCCCGCTATAACAGAGCCTTTCATCTCGTCAATATGCGCTTCTAAAATTTTCATGCCTTGCTCTAAGGTTTCTGCAAAGCGTTCTTCTTCTACTTTTAATACGCGTTCGACTTGCTCTTGCGCTTTAGCCAGCTCAGGGTAGGCAACGCCCATCTCTGCAACCAATGGCGCAACCAATTGATAAAAGAAGACTTCACGAATACCTAAGCGATAGCCATGACGAATGGCACGACGAATAATACGCCGCAATACATAGCCGCGCCCTTCATTAGACGGCAAAACATCATCTACTATTAAAAAGGCACATGACCGTATATGATCGGCAATAACCCGTAATGAGCTAATGCTTAAATCATCCGTTCCCACCAAGCTTGCAGCCTTTTTTAATAAGCCCTGAAATAGGTCTATTTCATAGTTATTATGTACGCCTTGCAATACCGCAGCAATTCGCTCTAATCCCATCCCGGTATCAACCGATGGCTTCGGTAACGGCGTTAAATTTCCTGCTATGTCACGATCATATTGCATGAAAACAAGGTTCCAGATTTCAATATATCTGTCACCATCTTCTTCTGGCGTTCCTGGAGGACCGCCTGCAATATCTTCACCATGATCGTAAAAAATTTCAGTACAGGGTCCACACGGCCCTATATCACCCATCGACCAAAAATTATCTTTTGCACCGATACGTGAAAGACGCGCTGGATCGATTTTTACATCATCTAGCCAAATTTTTTCCGCCTCAGAATCTTCATCAAAAACCGTGACCCATAATTTTTCAGCTGGAATCCCTAATTCTTTGGTTAAAAAATCCCAAGCAAAATGAATCGCCTCTGTCTTAAAATAATCACCAAAACTAAAATTACCTAACATTTCAAAAAATGTGTGATGCCTTGCGGTATACCCTACATTTTCTAAATCATTATGCTTACCACCTGCCCGCACACAGCGCTGGCTGGTAGTTGCGCGCACATACTTGCGCTCTTCGCGTCCTAAAAAGGACTCTTTAAATTGCACCATTCCCGCATTAGTAAACAATAGGGTTGGGTCGTTTCCTGGCACTAATGAGCTAGAAGGCTGAATTGAATGCCCTTGAGCTTCAAAAAATTTTAAGAAGGCAGCACGTAACTCGGCACTGGTTAGGTTTTTCATAATGTCTAAACTATATAATAATGTTGCTAAATTATGTGTCTGTAAGTACAGAGGGGTACATTTAACATTTCTGTAGGATGGGTAGAACGTAGCACCTGTCTTTTTAGGTGCGCAGTGAAACCCATCAATTCCACGTAAAGCGATGGGTTTCGCAAAAAGCGCTCTACCCATCCTACGCGAAGATTTAACACAAAAAGGTTAAAGTAATTATTCTCAGTACCTATTCAACACACTTCTCTTTTCTCTAAATACTTGTTTCTCTACTCAGACATAACACGACGTATCATGTCATTAGAAAAACCACGTTGCTGCAAAAACCGGCACCGTTTCAATTGCTCTTTTGGGGCTGAATAAGGAATACCTGCATATTTCTTATCATAAACCTGCTGCAGTAATTCGTACCAACTGCCAATAATATCTTCGACTGCCATATTAAAAGGCTGGCCTGCCGCGCCGCGCTGTTGTAACTCGGCTTTAATACGTAAAGGCCCAACTCCTTTATGAACACGACTGCGAGCATAACTTTCAGCAAAACGCGAGTCACTCTGTAGGCCTTGCTCAGCTAGTTCCTCAATAATCATTAATACCAGCGATTTTGGGTAGCCTTTTTCTGAGACTTTTTTTAATAATTCTCGTTGACTATGTTCACGACGAATCAGGTATTGCAAGCAGGACTCCTTTACTTCCTTTGCCTGCCCTAATTCGTCAGAATCATCCTTTATTGTCGCTGTAATCAAGCCTTCGCTTCTGGCGTTTCTTTAGCGTCTGAAGTTTCCGCATCCCCAAAGACTTCGTTTCTAATACTTGCTTCGATTTCTTCAGCAATTTTTGGATTTTCTCTTAGGAAAGTACGTACATTCTCTTTTCCCTGCCCTATCTTGTCTTTACCGTAGCTATACCAAGAGCCTGCTTTATTAATAAAGCCGTATTTCACGCCTAAATCAACTAACTCGCCTAAAAATGAAACCCCTTCACCATAAAGAATCTCAAATTCGGCTTGTTTAAACGGTGGAGCCACTTTATTTTTAACCACTTTTACACGCGTTTCATTACCAATGATTTCGTCGCCTCTCTTAATGGCACCGATACGACGAATATCTAAACGGACTGATGAATAAAATTTAAGCGCATTCCCCCCCGTTGTGGTTTCAGGGCTACCAAACATAACGCCAATCTTCATACGAATTTGGTTAATAAAAATAACCATCGTATTAGAACGTTTGATATTGGCGGTTAATTTACGCAAGGCTTGAGACATTAACCGAGCTTGTAAGCCCATATGGGAATCCCCCATATCACCTTCAATTTCTGCTTTAGGCGTTAAAGCAGCCACCGAATCGATAACCACGATATCAACCGCACTTGATCTGACCAACATATCGACAATTTCTAATGCTTGCTCGCCTGTATCAGGCTGTGAAACTAACAAGTCATCAACATTAACACCGATTTTTGCTGCATAATTGACATCTAAGGCATGCTCGGCATCAATAAAGGCAGCCGTACCGCCCACTTTTTGCATTTGTGCAATCACTGATAGTGTCATCGTTGTTTTACCGGATGACTCTGGCCCATAAATTTCAACGATTCGCCCGCGCGGCAAACCACCACAACCCAGTGCAATATCTAATGTTAATGATCCTGTTGAAACGGTTTCTATATCGCGAGACCGCGTATCATCGCCCATGCGAATAAGAGCGCCTTTACCAAACTGCTTTTCAATTTGCATTAAAGCCGCGCCTAATGCTTTTTTCTTATTTTCATCCATTGTTTCAACAAGCCTTGAATTTTACACATTAAAAATTTTTCCATTATCACATGCTTAGGAAAAAGCGCATAACAAAACTTGTGTTAATAACAGCTTAGGTTAATTTTATAAATTTTTATTCTTTGTCACATTCTTGTCACAGTCACCCCGTATCATTCTCCTAAACGCAACAATTTGTTGCTGTTTTGCAACACCCTTTATTTTACTTTTTAAAGAGAATGATTAAACCCATGACATCAAATCTAAAACTTGCAATTAAAACTGCTTTATTTGGCGGCGCTATGCTAACAGCAACTAGCGCATTTTCTGCTGATAAAGAATTATTAAATACTTTATTATCTAATGGCAGCATTAACTCTACTCAACATGCAAAGCTATTATCATCTGGCGCGGCTTCTGCTGATACAGATTTATTAGATACTTTGTTGTCTAATGGCAGTATCAACTCTACTCAACATGCAAAGCTATCAACTACTGCTAGCACTTCAGATACCTCTTCATTTATCACTAAAGAAGATCTGAAGGCATTTGACTGGGTTAAAAAAATTAAAATCAAAGGTGACATGCGTTACCGTTATGAGACTCAGTGGGGTGATAAAGTAAAATCACGTCACCGTATCCGCGCAAGATTTGATGTGACAGGAAAACCTACTGATGATTTAAAGGTTAATATGCGTTTCGCAACCGGTGGTTCTGCTACTTCAACAAACGCAACGCTGGAAGATGGCTTTAACCAAAAATCTTTTTGGTTAGACCGAGCTTATTTTGATTACTCACCAGCATGGGCGCAAGGCGCACATTTCATCGGTGGTAAAATGAAGCAGCAATGGTACCAAGTTTCTAACAATGTTTGGGATAGCGACGTTAACCCTGAAGGTTTAACGCTCAAGTACTCTGCAAAAGCAGGTCCTGCCAAAATTACAGGTATTGGTGGTTACTACTTAGTCAACAAACAAGTTGATGGCGAAGAAGCTTGGACATCAAACAGCAATGGATTACAGTTGGGTCATTATGGTGTTGATGCTGCGTTTAAATTTGGTAAAAATGTAAAATGGTCTATTGGGCATAATGGTTACATCTATTCTGATGCTTCAAAATATGACTTAGGCGGCAATAACGCTGCGAACTCTGAGTTTGCTATTTATGAGATTGCTACCAAATTAAAAATTAAAACAGGTTTAATGCCTATCACTCTTTTAGCTCAGTACTCTGGCAATGCTAAAGCACAAGATGACGCAGCGACTGGCGATAGCACTGGTAACTCATGGTTAATTGGCGCTAAAACTAAGTTTAAAGGCGCAAAGTTCGGTTATGACTACCGTTCCACTGAAAAAAATGCTGTTGTAGAATCATTTAACGACAGTGACTTCGGCGGCGGAAAAACTGACTATAAAGGTCACAGAGTTAAACTTGGCTACAGCTTCAACAAATATTTCTATCTAGGCGCAACTTATTTCAGTGCAACTAAGATCAGCGATAACTCAGCAGCTCCTCGTGAAATGGTACAAATGGATATCAAAGCTAAATTCTAATAACGAATTTAAACTTTCCTATCTAAAAAGCCCGTTAGATTTTATCTAACGGGCTTTTTTTATGCCTAACAGTATATTCGACAGCCTCCCCCTTCCCCAAGCTTATCCCACTAAAGAAAAAAGTCAGCAGCAAAATACCCCGAACTAATTAATCCAGAATCTACTCAGCACTAATTTTCTGATATTGAAAAATAGGATTAATATCATCATTCGGTTTCAAGGTAATTAAGCTACGAAGCTCTCCATCATGCACCCCATAAACCCAGCCATGTAGCGTTGGGCTTTCATTTTCTAACCATGAGTTTTGAATAATCGATGTATGCGATAAAGAATGAATTTGCTCAATGACATTTAATTCCACCAAACGGTTAAGCCTATCATCCTCATTCTCTAAACCATCAATTTCCGTTTGATGCAGGCGATAGGTATTTTTGACATGCATCAACCATTTATTGGTAATTAATAAATCAGGGCGCTGTTTATCTAGTGCCGCCTTAATTCCACCGCAATTATAATGCCCACAAACAATAATATGTTTAACCTTTAAGATGCTAACGGCATATTGCAGAACACTTAGGCAATTGAAGTCCGTATGAATAACTTGGTTAGCAATATTTCGGTGCATAAAAATCTCACCCGGCTCAGCCCCGACCACAATCTCTGGTGCAACCCGACTATCTGAGCAACCAATCCACAAAAATTCTGGAGATTGCTTGGTTGCTAATCGGCTAAAAAACTCTGGGTCTTGCTCTTGTTTTTGTTTAGCCCATTGTTTATTCTTCTGTAATAATGCTTCACACGACTGCATAAAAAACCCACTTTCAATTAATGATCCAGCTATCTTACTCAATCAACCTTTCAGTAACCTTTCAAGCCATCTAAATTATGAATATTTTATTAGTTGAGGATGACTCCGTACTCACAAACGGTATAACACAGGCCTTGCAACAAAGCGGCTATACCTTGACTAGCACAGACTCCGGGCGCTATGCCTTACAGCTTTTAGAGGTCACAGGCTTTGACCTGGTAATCTTAGATCTTGGCTTGCCTGATATAGACGGCATGGAAGTATTACGGCATTTGCGGCACAAGAAAATCGCCTTACCTGTGCTTATTCTAACGGCTCGTGATGCACTAAATGACCGTATTGATGGCATTAAGCAAGGGGCCGATGATTATTTGACCAAGCCCTTTGATTTGGGTGAATTGGAAGCGAGAATCCATGCTTTGATACGCCGCTGTTATGCGGGGTTTAATACACAAATCCAAGTAGGGCAATTAACTTTAGATACTCAAAGCCATGAAATCACCGCGAACAAGCAACTAATAAACCTATCTGCCCGTGAAATGGGGCTATTAGAAATGTTAATTCTCCAATCAGGAAAAGTCGTTTGTAAGGACCACATTTCTCAACGATTAACCGCTGCCGGCGAAGCGCTGGCTGATAATGCTATTGAAGTCGCTATTCACCGCTTACGTAAACGAATTGAACCTTATCAAGTCATTATTCGAACCGTGCGTGGTCTAGGCTATTTATTAGAAGCTCAGTCATGATGAATAATAGCTTACAAAAAATCATTATTGTTCGACTATTGATTCCTATTATTGGCTTTTTGCTATTAGAAACATCGGTTTCCTACTGGGTCACATTACATTATGTGGATAAAACACATGATAGCTCGCTGCTTGATTCCGCACAGTCATTAAAACAAGAAATAAAAGTACATAACGGTAAAATTTATGCCGAATTATCTCAAAATGCCTTAGAAATTTTTACTTGGAATGGCGCTGATAAAACCTATTTTAAAATCACCAGTAAACATCAAGGCGTATTAGCAGGTAATAAAGATCTACCGACTCCAAAACTTTATGGTGTGGATTGGTCTAAACCTATTTTTTCTAATAACCAGTTTAATAAACAGCCGATTCATAGCGTCTCGATTCGCTTTAAACATAAGAATTTACCCGAAGCGGTTTATATTCATGTCGCCGAAACGCTCAAAAAGCGCAACGCAATGGCAACCGACATATTACTCGCCGATTTAATTCCACAAATATTATTTACGCTATTGGTTAGTGTCTATTTATTTAAAGGTGTTATTCGCGGGCTTTCTCCGTTACATCACCTCACCGACCAACTTTCTCAACGATCAGTGAACAACTTAAGCCCGCTAACAGAAACTCACGTAGTCACTGAAGTAAGCGCACTCACCAATACGATAAACCAGCTGCTTGCGCGCCTATCTGAAGCCAGCGCCACTCAGCAACGCTTTATTAGTAACGCAGCACACCAATTACGCACTCCTTTAGCTGGCTTAAAACTACAGTCTGAAGTTGCTTTACGCGCCAACGATATTGCATCGATAAAACCGTCATTAGAGCAAATGCAAAATAGCACTGATCGCTTAACGCATTTAATTACTCAATTACTCACACTCGCTCGCTCTAGCAGCACTGAAAACAACCAGCTTTTAGAGCATTTAGATTTACACCAGTTAGTCCGCGAAGTTTGTATAGCTTGGGTTCCTATCGCATTACAAAAAAACCAAGATTTAAGTCTTGATGCGCCGCAACAGGAAATATGGATACGGGGAGATGCCGTTTTACTGAAAGAATTATTGGCTAATTTAATTGATAATGCCATTATTTATAGCCCTGAAGCTAGCTACATTATGGTCAAATTGGTTGCAGGCGAGCAGCCATGCCTGATAGTAGAAGATAATGGCCCGGGAATTCCTACCGCAGAACAGGCGCATGTTTTCGAGCGCTTTTACCGCATTCAGGGTAACCAAGGCATCGGTTGTGGCTTAGGTTTAGCGATTGTAAAAGAAATTGCAGATTTGCATCAGGCACACCTGCAAATATCCCCCCGTAGCGACCAGCAATCTGGGGCACTAGTCCAGGTTAATTTTACGCTTTAGAAAGGTTAATAATACAGTCTTGCAGCCCCGCTTTAATACCAAGCTCAATAAGGCGCTCCACTCCCACCGCTGTAATTAGTTGGTATAGGATGTGCTGAGGAACGAAGCGCATCGCTTGTGTAATACCGATCCCAATATATTTATATACTTAAACGCATATAACAAAAATCGTCATTCCTGCGTGCTACCCAGTCAAGCTGGGCACAAGCCCTAGCAGGAAGTGCGCAGGATTCCCGATTAAAGACTTCGGGAATGACGATGACTACATTACAGTGCGTATTTATTGGGATTGGTATAATGCACTTCCTATGCTTGCATTAACTTAAGGCTAAAAAACAAGAATTCATTTTCCTTATTTTTACTGCCTCTTAAATTTTTATCTTTCCCTTTTTTAATAACTGCTCTATCTCAGCTGCCAGAACAGGTGGACTAAATAAATAGCCCTGAATTTCATCGCACTGATGCGCCTGCAGAAAGTTAAATTGTTTTTCATCTTCCACCCCTTCAGCAATAACTACCATTCCTAAATCATGCCCTAAACTAATAATTGCACTGGTAATTGAGGCATTATCCTTGTCTTTAGGTAGACCGATACAAAATGACAGGTCTATTTTTAGCTTATTAATAGGAAAGCGCTTTAAATAGCTAAAAGATGAATAGCCCGTTCCAAAATCATCAATAGAAATTTGCACACCCAATTGTCGAAAATCTTGCAATAAAGTGACGTTATATTCAGAACAATCCATCAACAAACCTTCTGTTAGTTCTAGCTCTAAATACCTAGATTTCAATCCTGTTGTCAGTAACGTCTCTTGTACAATTTCCATTAAATTATGCTGTCTAAACTGTACGGCAGAAACATTAACCGCAATAGGTATGGCTGGCAAACCTTGGTCTTGCCATGCTTTATTTTGTCGACACGCTTCAGCTAACACCCACTTACCTATCGGAATAATTAAACCTGTTTCTTCCGCTAATGGTATGAATTTTTCAGGAGAAATCATACCTAAGTCGGCATGTGGCCAGCGCAATAAGGCTTCCATTCCTAGGATTTTTCCTGTATTTACCTCTATTTGCGGTTGATAATAAATTAATAGCTCTTTATTTTCGATCGCTTTACGTAAACTGCCTTCTAAAGATAACCTTTCTAACGCTCTTGTACTCATGGAAGCAGAGAAAAACTCAAAACTGTCTCGCCCATTGTTTTTTGCACAATACATAGCGGTATCAGCATTTTTCAATAAAATCTCGTAGTTTTCACCGTCATTTGGGTAAACACTAATTCCCGTGCTCATCGTGACATGTAACTCGTAATCATTAATTTTGAACGCACCGCGTATCGCTTCAATAATTTTATTAACGACTTTAATGACATCACCAATATCGGAAATATCCGTTATCACAGCCGCAAATTCATCCCCGGATAAACGCGAGACACTATCCACTTCACGCATGCAGTCACTAAGTCTAGAGGCAACTTCAATCAGCATTTGATCGCCGATGCTATGCCCTAATGAATCATTAATTGTTTTAAAGTGGTCTAAATCAAAAAAGAGCACCGCTAAGCGTGTTTTTTCCCTTGCCGCTGTTTTAAGCGCCTGATCTAATCGATCAATAAAAAGACGACGGTTTGGTAGTTGCGTTAACGGATCATAATTAGCTAAAAACTCAATGTGCGCTTCCGATGATTTCATGTCTGAAATATCACTAAAAATAGCGATAAAATGCGAAACTTCTTGGTCATTATCATAAACAGTACTGATTGAAAGCCACTCAAGAAAGGTTTCCCCATTTTTCCTACGATTCCATATTTCCCCTTGCCAATAGCCTTTTGTCAATAAATCAGCCCATAACAAATGATAAAAGCCGTTATCATGTCGACCTGAGGATAGCATATTTGGATTTTTACCCGCCGCTTCTTGGGAGCTGAACCCTGTAATTTCTGTAAATGCCTGGTTAACCGAAATAATGACATTATTTTTATCACTAATAATAATGGCATCTTTTGAAGACTCAAAAACTTTTGCGGCTAAACGTAAGCTTTCTTCTGCTTTGCGCCGCTCACGAATATCTCGCATGACCCCCCATATTTCAATGGGCTCACCACTTTCAGAATAACGTAATATCAATTGGGCAATAACAGGAATTTTGACTTTATTTTTACTCAATAATTCCAGTTCAAATTCTGAAGAAAAACCTCTGACTAATAGTTCATGCTGAACTAAATCATTAAATTTCTTTGCCGATTCATCTGTCATTAAAGAATAAATACTTAACTCTTGATCTTTTAGTTCTTCAATATCTTGGTAATCAATTAAGCCTAAAAAAGCATCATTACAATCAACCAACAGCCCTTCTAGTCCTTTTTGTACATTGCTTCCTTTAATAACCACACTTTGTTGCTCTTGGTCTGCATCAGCCACAGAAATAGCGATATGTGATAATTTAAATAGGACTTTATAACGCTCTTCTATTTCTTTTAATGCTGCTTCTGCTCTCAATAAACGCGCACATTTTAGCAGTGCTTGCTCAAGAACAGGCAATTTTACGGGTTTATTAACGTACTGCTGAACACCTAATTCAATGGCGCGATGAAAATAACGTGGTTCTTCAAAGGCAGTGGTAACAACAACCGGTACTCGTGGAGAGATTTCTTGAATATAAGCAGCCATCTGCAGGCCATCCATAACAGGCATTAAGATATCGGTCACAACAATATCTGGCTGGTATTTTGTGTATGCCTCTAAGCCTTTTTTACCATTCGCAGCGGTATAAACCTTTCGACAGCGGCGCTTCAAATACGTATATAACTGATCTCTAACTTCATCTTCATCTTCTACATATAAAACACTAAGTGATTGAAGGTAAAGTTTATCAACATTGTCTTGTTGAATCTCGTTCATGGTATCTCTCTTAAGCCTTGGGCTGTGTGTTTTTGATACTCACTATTATTTACCAACGTTGGAGCAACAATTGAAAATTTAGCGCCTTCCGCTTCGTTACATACTTCAATATACCCTTGTAAACTACTTTCAACAATCATTTTAGACATATATAAACCGATGCCCATGCCCCCTTCTTTTGATGAAAAATAGGGTTCAAAAATATGCTGTAAGATATCCTCTTTAATCCCGCCCCCAGTATCTTTCACCGTTAAATAGACTTTCTCATTTTTCACGGTTAAACCAAGCTCAATACACCTACTTCCATCGTTAGCTAAAATCGCATCTTTTGCATTGGTCAATAAGTTCAAGATAACTTGAGCATATTCATTGAGTATGCCGTATAGCTCTATATCTTTTTCTAGATCAACTTTGATTTCAATACTATGGACCTTGAAACTCGATTCAACCAGTTTCACCGCGTCTTCTATTGCGCCTACTGCACTAAAAACAACACGCCTCTTATTTGGACTAAAAAAGTCCCTGAAATCATTAATCGTATGCGACATCTTATCGATGTAATGAAACCCATTTTCAATTTGCTGATTTAGGTATTCACTACTTAAGTCATCATATTCTTGGGCATCTTGTAAATTTCCAAACAATAAACTCAGCGCGTTTAAAGGTTGCCGCCATTGATGAGCAATATTGTTAATCATCTCTCCCATGGTCGCTAATTTTGATTGCTGAATCAGTATGTGATCTTTTTTTCGACTTTTTTCGGACTCATCCTTCACGCGTAATTCTAGTTCTTTATTAAAATGTCCAATTTCAGAGATTAAGCGGGCATTTTCTATGGAAATAGCCATTTGCAAACTCAATAGTTCAACCATTCGCACTCGACCCGCGGTAAAAATCCCTGGTGATAAAGGGTTTTCTAAATACAATATGCCAATTAAATCTGCTTGCCGTAATATCGGTACACAGAGTAACGAGCGAATAGAGTGCTCCATCACCTCTGGCAAGTGCTGGAATTCTTCTGACTCTAGCGCATCAAATAGCACAACACTTTCTTTAGTTCTACCCACATAATGCACAATACCTTGGCAAATAATCTTTTGTTTTTTAAAGTTCTCTGAAGCTTCATCTAAAGTAAGGTTTTCGTTAACACAAACCCAGCCACCTTCTTTTTGCTCTAATAAATACCCTTGCTGTGCGCCTGAACACTCCAGAACAACACTCATAATTTTAGATACCAACTTCATTTGATCCGTTTCGGCCGATAAAACTAAGGAGGATTTAATTAAGTAATCAATATCTAAATCGGGAAGGGTATACCCTTGCTCTTGCTCTTGCTGATTGCCAACAATATTAATTTCTTTTTTGAAAATATTAGGGTGCTGTTCTAGCAGTTGAATTTCTTTTCCTTTGCATGTACAGGCACGATAACTATCAAGCGCACTTTGTAAATATTGCTTATGACTCACCCACTCTTTTTCCTTTAGCCAAAGCCCAAAACGTTCATTAATAAACCCATCTAAAAATCGATAATCTAACTCACGCGCTAGCTCTATTGCTTTTAAATAAAGTATCGCTACTTCTGCAGAGTCATGCAAATAACGATCCCACTCAGCCTGACATAAAGCTAAATAAGGCTTTAATAAAGGTCCGTATTCAGCCCAAGTTTCTAATTGCCGCATCAGTGGTGCGAGTAATAATTCTTTCTCTGCGACTGATGTTGACTGATCATGCAAGCCATTTAATATTCTAAAAACATACCATTGCCGTTTTAAAACATTATCTGTCATACCTGATAAAAATTCCTGAACGGCCTCTAAACTAACAGCCGCTTGTTCATAACGTGAAAAATAATAATGACTGGCACCTAAAAGCAAGTAATAGCTGCCTGCTGAAGCAACATGGTTTTGACTTTTCCATAAAGCCAGCTTTTCATTCATCGTCCCAGGAGCAGTCCCTCTATTTTGCATCGGCTCAATCCAACCTTCTTTTACCGCTTCAGCAAGACCTACTGAAAATAATAGCTGATTTTTTTGCGAAAATTCTAAGCATTCATTCGCGGCTGATTCTACTAATGAAAAATCATAGCCTTGAACTTGTAAATTCCACATTAATGGCCCGTAAGATAGCCCAGCATTATATAAATCACCGCAATTCTTCCCAGATTGAATACCTTTGCGACAATAATCAACAATATGCTGGGGGTGACTACGCGTATGCATATTACACCAAACAATACCATTAATGCCGCGTGTTGCACCAAAGGTATCAGG
>DAOUSK010000091.1 GCA_030627265.1 Methylococcaceae bacterium | reverse complement strand
TTCTATTCTATGCATAATATTTTTAATTAATACTCTGTTCTATGCGCCAAACGCGTTTTTTAATTCTTTCAAATAAATTTAATGCAGGCTGAGCTCCCGCCATTGCGACAGCATCAACCAAACAGTACCAAGCAGCAACACCACTAGGCGGATTCCCTTGAGTTAAGCCTGATGCGGGATCAACAACTGCCCAAGCCCATGTTCCTGCACTGGTTCCTACCAGTTCTAACCATGTGGTAATAAAAAAAGCACCTAAATAAACCATCGGATCCTTACCCTTAAAAAGATACAGTAAGTACACGACAAATAAAATAGCGCCAATTTGGTCGCTTCTTTGTGCATAAGGACTTAAGCCCCAAGCAGACCAAAGCCCACAAATACCGATAACAAGCAATGCAATTTTTCGGGCATGTCGTAGAAAAAATCCTGAACGCGCCAAAATTATTGCTGTTAAATACACCATTCCATGCCCTGCCGGAACATAGGGAGGAACCGAGCCAAACCGGTAAATGTATCCTTCCATATAAGGCGATGCAAAAATCTCTCCTGCCGTCGCAAATAGCAAAGCAACAACCACTTGCATACGAACTAATTTAGATTCCCAAGACAATAACCCAGCTAAAAATAAATAGCCAAAAAAAGCTAAAACCCACTGTAAATATTGCGGAGCAAAGCCATCTAATGTTAAACAAATCGCGGTACAGGTAAAGGTAAAAACAACGATTTGATAGTCTCTCTTTTGATGAAGATAATCGTTTTTTTCTTTAGGGAAATTTCGAAACATTGATGCCATTCCTTTTTTCTAAAATTACGTTGACCGCCATATTACCCAGCCTCATTTATACAAACCAATAAGCGACCATTACATACCGAAATAATTTTCCTATAAAAATCAATCCAACAGAAAAGAACAGAGGCAATTTTAGCCAACCCCCAGCAAAACAAAGCGCATCTCCAACTACGGGTAGCCATGAAAATAACAGACTCCAATTCCCCCAGCGTTTCACCCAATTTAATGCGCGCTGTTTATTTTTATCTAAGACAGTCTCAACAGGGTATTTTTTAGCGGCCATATACCCCAGCCACCACGTTGTTAATGCACCTAAGGTATTGCCAACGGTTGCAACAGAAACTAACCATACAATAGGCTGTACCTTTTCAGCAACCATATAAGCTAAAACTGCTTCAGAGCCGCCTGGTGCGATCGTTGAAGAAATAAAAGCACTAACAAACAGTCCCCACAATTCCAGCATTTAAAAGTCCCTTAATTTTATCCATAAAAAACCCCTAGCAATTATTGATATAATTACCAAGGGTTATCAAAGCAAAGTACTAAGTCCGCTATTTTTTACTGATTAAACTCATAAACCATTTAATCAACTTAATGATAAAATTGACGGCAGATTGAGTTAGCTCAAATAGATAGCTAACAACTTCTCCAGCACTCATATCTTTAAATTTACGAGCAAGTAAAGGCGCTATTAACAGGCCTATTGCTAAACCGATAATCGTAAGACCAGAAAAGAAGGAATCATTCCCCGAAACCTTTTCTTTAAGCTCTGTGACTTCTTCCATAATCACATCACTAATATCATCACTCTCTTCTTCTGTATCCCAGTAATCATCTTGTATTACATAAGGTGTCACACCCGGAATACTTGGTAAATCTCCACTTCCCTTGCCTATTTTCAGCTGACCTTTCATCCCCTTTTCCATATGCTGTGCGATATCACAATGCACAAGGTAGGTTTTATCTCCAGGTGGAAAAATTAAAGTACCTGAAATTTTACCAGGACCCGTTACTTCCATATGAAACATACCTTTTGGGTATAGGTATTTAGGCAAGCCGTGCATCATCCATTGGTGACGCACGCTATCATCATTAATAAAATTAATGGTTAATTTAGTACACGGCTCAAATTGATATTCTTGCACATCAAAAGCGTACATCCGTCCAGGGAATTTTTTTGCATATTTATGCCCTGCATGAACAGTAATTTCTTTTGTTGCAGCAATACGATCACAACCACCAGGCAGAGTATCTGTATTCTGCCCCATAATCATACCGCCTGTCATATCCATTAAATGGCCATCACCGTGGTCCATCATATTGGTATGATCTTCAAACTCTTTCTCTGCAAAAGCAGGCGCAGATAAAGCCAAACTTAAAACAGCAATAGGTAGTTTTTTTAGCATGATTAGTTACCCCCTTTTAATGAAGATATGACTGCCATCCACTCTTTGCGTTTAACAAAGGCGAGGTAAGCAAAACAGCCTAATAATAATCCAAAAAATAAATTTCTCATTGAATTATCTTCTACTACTTCAACCATCGCTGAAGAACCTGGTGTTACATCCGCTGGTGCTGGCTTACTTGCTTCTGGTGCTACATAGTTGAGCGAATCAACCTCACCTAAACTATTCCATTCATCGATATTTTGCCAAACAGGTAGTTTTCGTTTCTGGAACGTTTCAGTAAATAACTGCATCGGGCTTTCACCAATGCCTTTAGGCATACCAATCTCATCTAAATATTTTTTATAGACTAACGCACTAACATTTCCGCCAGGATTCATACCATCGGTAGTAATGCCTTTTTCACGATGATCATGAAAAATCCAAATACCTTCTCCATAACTATGAAAACCATCATCAGTCGTATTAATTTTTAAATCATTACGCTGTGCTGGGGCTAAATCATAAACATCACGGGTAACTTGTGCAATAGGATTATGCTCTACACCATCATAATGGGTAATTGTTCCTTTATGCCCGTGTGTATGCATTGCTAATTGCTCACCGGTACTATTAAACATCCGGATTTTAATATTTTTATCCGGCTCAGTAACAATAATCGACTCTCTTAAGGTATAAGGAAATGAGCGACCATTTAAAATATGATAATCTTCTGTTGAATCATTCATTCTATATTCACGATTCATTTTTTTCGCAATTAAGCGTGGATCATTATACTTTTGGACAATATCGTGTAATTGCTTATCCATCGCATGGTAATGCAAATCATATTCGCTGTCATACTCTTCTAAAATCGCTTTTGAAGGATGTCGCACCTGACCAGCACCCACGTTAAACGTTTGTACCCAGTTATTAGGACGATTTTCTTCAACAACAAACATCCCCACCAAACCCATCGCTAAATGCACATGCGTTTGCACATGACAATGGTAAACAAATGTACCAGCGGATCTCGGACGAATTTCATAGGTTTTACTTTGGCCCGGCAATACAAATTTATCGCTGGATTGAGGTACACCATCATTCCCTTCGCCAGAACTATCAACAAAAGGGTGATCGACACCATGTAAATGAATTGTATGTGGGAAATAATGTGTATTTTCTAGTTGAATCCAAATCGTATCGCCTTGCTCAACACGGATAACCGGTGAAGGCGCACGTAATAATGGATTTGCATCAACGCCAACAAAGCTGTTAGTCGCCATGCCACGTGATTTAGGTGCGAAAACCCACATTGCTGGCTGAATACCAGGAGCAATATCAAAAGTAGGCACAACTCCTGCAAAATCTGGTGAGTGGCCATTTAATTCAGCAACTTCTAATTTAATAATAATTAAATCTGGATCGCCATCGCCATCCATATCGTTCTTTTTAATTATTGAATCCATGGCGTAATGCGTATTCATTACTGCTTCCATCGATAAATTATTAGTTCCTTTAACTTCAGCAGCAATAGAATATGGATTATCAGGGCTACATCGTAGTGACTCTTGAATGTCCACCCCTTCTATCGTCTGCGCTACCCGCCAATCTGGGTTGTTTTCGTTACAAACTGGCTCTACTTTGCCTGGATCTACTTCAATTGACTTAGGTAAAGCGGCCGTTGCTACTGTCGACACCGACAAAAGCATAACCGTTGCGCTAAGTATCATTCCTAAAGGATTTTTTTGCATTGTAAAATGACCCTATAATTTAAATCTCTGATCTTTAAAAGCATAAAAACTTAGCATAAATATTATTTATGCTAAGTTACGAACAATTCTTATACTTTCATTACTTAAATTTTATATAAATAAAAGCGACTCTTTATGCTTTTTTGATATTAGCAAGTATCTCATCTACTTTCTTTTTGAAACCTGCATGAGATAAATATAAAACATATAAACCAGCAAATAAAAATAAAGAATACATAAATAAATCTTTCATGCTTGAAGATTGTCCAGATCCAGCCGTAAAGCCCATATGCGCATCTAATCTCTCGCCATTACCTTGTAGTAAGGTAATGTGAATCAAATATTTACCCGCTTCTGGCACACCGTTAGGTAATTTTAGTTGAACTGACCCAGTCTTATGCTTTTTTGCTGCTTGAAAGAAAACACGTGTTCCTTCTGGCTCTTTTGTAATTTCAAATTCAACAGCACGACTACGGTATCTTACGTCTTGGTAATCAAAAACAAGTAATGTCAACGTATCTGTATTAGGCAGGTTGGCACAAAAATCTTCAGCAGGGTAAGCATTCGGCTGGTATGCCGTATAGTGAATCCAATGCTCTGGTTCTAGCTCAAACTTACACTGATCCGTGTCAGTACCGGCTGCACCACCATGTGCTAACAAACTAGCCGAAAACAACATACCGAGTAGCGCAATAAAACTTTTTCTTAAAATACTTTTTGTGTTCATAAATACCTTCCTCTATTATTTTTTTTATAATTCTATTTTTATGCTTTTTACCCTATTCATAATGAGTCAAAACATATTCAGACTCTATCATATAGCCTTTCACAAAGGAAGATTCTTAAGCATAAATTACCTGATAATTACCCCCTAATTTCAGGCTTTCCTAATATTGCTATTGCTATAGTGCTCAGCTTTTCGTAAAATTTTATTAATACTTACGCAATTTAAGGTCCTTACATGTCTCATCTAACTAGCTCACCTGAATGGTTGGCTTTAAAAGAACATCAGAAACACGTCGATAAATTACACTTAAGAGACTTATTTGCAGCCGAATCCAACCGGTTTACCCAGCACTCAACCCAGCTTGATGATTTACTTTTTGACTATTCAAAAAATAGAATCACTGACGACACCCTGCCATTATTAATAAAATTAGCCAACTCTGTTAATTTAAAATCACATATTTCAGATATGTTCAGTGGTAAAAAAATAAATAAAACTGAGGGTCGTGCTGTTTTACACACCGCATTACGTAACCGCAGTAACACACCTGTACTTGTTGACGGCATAGATGTAATGCCGCAAATTAATGCTGCTTTACAAAAAATGCGCAGCTTTTGCGAGAAAGTACATTCTGGCGAATGGAAAGGTTACTCAGGTAAAAAAATTACCGATATTGTTAACATTGGTATTGGAGGCTCTGATTTAGGCCCCAAAATGGTAACAAAAGCTTTAACCCCTTATGCTATTGAAGGAATGAGCGTACATTTTGTTTCTAACATCGATCAAGCTGACTTAATCGAAACACTGAATAAAGTATCGCCTGAAACAACTTTATTTTTAGTGGCATCTAAAACCTTTAGTACTCATGAAACCATGACTAATGCAAACTCTGCACGTGCTTGGTTGCTAAAAGATACCGATGACTCATCTGCCGTTGCAAAACACTTTGCTGCCTTATCCACACATAAACAAAATGTCATCGACTTTGGTATAGACCCTGACAATATGTTTGAATTTTGGGACTGGGTAGGAGGACGTTACTCCCTTTGGTCTTCCATCGGCCTGTCGATTGCTTTATACCTTGGTATGGATAATTTTGAGAGCCTGCTTGAAGGTGCTCACGAGGCTGACAAGCATTTCCAAGAGACAGATTTTGAAAAAAACATCCCTGTTATCATGGGATTATTAGGTATTTGGTATAATAACTTCTTTAATGCTGAGTCTCATGCAATGCTACCTTATGACCATACCATGCAATTTTTTGCTGACTATTTTCAACAAGGTGACATGGAAAGTAACGGAAAAAGTGTTGATTTAGAAGGGAAAGCAACTGACTATAGCACGGGGCCTATTATTTGGGGACAACCAGGCACTAACGGACAGCATGCTTTTTATCAGTTAATTCATCAAGGTACCAAATTAATTCCTTGTGATTTTTTAGCACCGGCACAAAGCCATTATGATTTAGAAGAGCATCATGACATTCTAATTTCTAACTTTCTAGCTCAAACTGAAGCTTTAATGAAAGGAAAAACAGCGGATGAAGTCAGAACAGCACTGGGTGCTGATGCTTGTGATAACGTTGTTGCTGCCAAAGTATTTTCTGGAAATCGCCCAACCAATTCATTTTTATTTAAAAAACTAACACCTCATTGTTTGGGGAAACTCATTGCTCTTTATGAACATAAAATATTTGTTCAAGGCAAAATATGGAATATAAATAGCTACGACCAAATGGGCGTCGAACTAGGCAAAGTATTAGCACAAAACATACTTCCTCAACTTGAGGGTGAGCATAAAGTCTCTGCCCATGATTGCTCAACCAATGGCCTGATCAGCCACTATAAAGCAATCCGTTAATTTTGCTTTTTAAGCGACTTTTTTTTTTATCATTACTTCTTTTTGGAAGCTATTCAGATAGCAATAAAAAAGTCGCTTATTATATTAATCAGCTTGATAGAGTTAAACAAACTGGCTCTATCACCGTCCTCAGTCGCTACGACCAAACAACTTTTTATGAAAGTGCCGATGGCTTTTCGGGCTTAGAATATGACTTAGTCACACTCTTTGCTAAGCATTTAGGTGTTAAAGTTAATTTCAAAACACCCGCTACTTTTTCTGAACTTTTGTCGCAAACTCAGCAAGGTGGTTTTGCTGATTTTACTGCAGCTGGATTAACCATTACTGCAGAACGCAATAAGCGCTTCCTTTTCACCCCCCCTTATCAAAAAATTACCGAACAACTCGTTTACCGTTCAGGGACAAAGCGCCCAAAAAAACCCGAAGATCTTAGCAAAGGAATATTAGAAATCGTCCAAGGGACTAGTCATAATGAATCCTTATTGCTGTTAAAAAAAGATACACCTAAACTTAAATGGTTGATTAATACCGAGCTTGAAACAGATGAACTTCTTTATCTTATTAACGAAAGACTCATTGACTACACGATCGCCGACTCCAACCAAATCACACTACTACGTCGTTTTTACCCTAAACTTCATGTTGCATTTGATATTAGCCCACCGAGAAGTTTAGCTTGGACTTTTGCTAAATCAGATGATTTAAGCCTATACAATGAAGTTGCACAATTTTTTAAAAAAATACACGCCGATAAAACACTCGCACAATTACTTGAGCGTCATTACGGACACGCCAAACAAATACAGTATGTCGGTAACTGTACCTTTAAAAAACATGTCATCAGTCGCCTCCCCCTTTACCGACACTTATTCAAAGAAGCGGCTGAAAAAAATGAAATCGATTGGCGACTTCTTGCAGCCATTAGCTACCAAGAATCTCATTGGAATAAACGAGCACTTTCTCCAACTGGTGTTAGAGGATTAATGATGCTAACCCAAGGTACTGCAAAAGACCTGCATGTTACCGATAGAACAGACCCCAAACAAAGTATTGATGGCGGTGCGCTTTATTTAAAACAGCGACTCAAAAAATTCCCAACAAGAATTCAAGAGCCGGATAGAACCTGGTTTGCTCTTGCTTCCTATAATGTCGGGTTTGGGCATGTTAGTGATGCACGTATTTTAGCTCAGCGCCTTGGAAAGAACCCCGATAAATGGGTAGATGTTAAAGAGATGCTCCCTCTACTGTCGCAAAAAAAGTGGTATTCACAAACCAAGCACGGCTATGCTCGCGGCAAAGAGCCGGTAGTCTATGTGACTAATATTCGTAGCTATTTAGACTTACTCGTTTGGAGTACGAACAATAAAAAACTTAACAAAAATTAAAAAATGGCCGAATGGCTTGATTAAACTCCTAGCACTAAATTACTGAGATCCAAAACTTGAAATATAATACAATCGATTATTCATCATAATTTATAAAAGGAATCGCTATGAACAAAAAAATAATTTCAATAATAAGTATCATTCTTTTAGGTCTGCTCACTAGTGCATGTACCACCCGTCAAGGTAGCTTTACAATTTTATCGACTAAAAATGTGGAAATTAGTCGTATTGATCTCAAAAAAGTTGATTTCACGCGTAATGTAGAAGGGAGAGACGGTCGATTCACTCTTTTATTTATTCCTTTTGGATCCGCACCTAATTTAGAAGATACTGTTAATAGTTGTTTAGAGGCAGGGAACGGGGATTTTATGACTAGTGCTGTTCTACATAATACTTCGTGGAGCGTTATTTTGTTCGGATGGGAGTCATGGACAATTAAAGGCGATGTAGGTAATTCTTTATCTTCAGGCGTACCTGTTTCTGCTCCTGTTTCTGCTCCTGCTCCTGTTTCTGATTCTGCTCCTGATTCTGTTCCTGCAGCCAATATCACTCAATAATACTCATTACATAGACCAAAAATTTATACGTATTATTTGTAGAATAGGCAAAGCTGAAACCAGCCAGCCTATTCTTAGGAATAAGTACATTCCTTAACAAATTAGAGCAACAACATTACACCTTTTAGTTACAGTAACGCGCTATTTCGCTTTCAAGTTTAGCTATATCCATATAATTCTCTACCGTATCAGCCATCAGATCTATTCCTTGCTCAGATAATTCTGCAAAATCGACTATCGAAATTTCACCAACGCCTGCCCATTTTAATAATGCCTCGCATGCTTCAGTGCTATCAAAAATCCCATGTACATAAGTTCCTATAATCTTATTATCGCTGGAGACAACACCTTCATTCTCGCCTGATGACATTTTTAACAATGGATT
The DNA here is from genome assembly GCA_030627265.1 of Methylococcaceae bacterium. Lineage (GTDB taxonomy): Bacteria > Pseudomonadota > Gammaproteobacteria > Methylococcales > Methylomonadaceae > Methyloprofundus. The sequence continues at coordinate 185 of DAOUSK010000091.1, read as the reverse complement.
AAGTAAAGCCTCGCCTTCAGAAACACCTGTATGTATTTCATAACCTTCAAATGCCACATCATCACGACTAAATCGCCCCTTCACTCTCTTTAATTGCTTATCAGCGGTTAATTTTGTTTGCATGGCTAATAATCCTAAGCCATCACTTGTTCCTGCCTTTCCTTCCACTCCTAAAGGATCTTGAA
>DAOUSK010000028.1 GCA_030627265.1 Methylococcaceae bacterium | reverse complement strand
TTTGCGCCTAGCGGCGAAGTGAATCATTTTGCATTATGATTCCACCTCCCAATGTCACGGGTAGTTTACATATGGGGCATGCTTTCCAAGATACAATTATGGATGCGTTAACCCGCTACCATCGTATGAAAGGTAAAAACACCTTATGGCAAGCAGGAACTGACCATGCAGGGATTGCTACACAAATGGTGGTCGAGCGTTTAATCAATCAAGAAGGTAAAACACGCCATGATTATGGACGTGAAAAGTTTATCGAGCGCATTTGGGATTGGAAAGAAGAATCAGGTGGCACGATTACTAAACAATTGCGTCGTATGGGAGCGTCTTTAGATTGGAAAAACGAACGCTTTACCATGGATGACGGCATGTCTGACGCGGTTCAAGAAGTCTTTGTTAAACTCTATGAAGAAGGCTTAATTTATCGCGGTAAACGCCTGGTTAACTGGGATCCTGTTTTACATACTGCCGTGTCTGATTTAGAAGTGTTATCTGAAGAAGAAAATGGTTTTATGTGGCATATGCGCTACCCACTGGCAAATGGCGAAGGCCATTTAATTGTGGCAACTACGCGACCTGAAACCATGCTGGGCGATGCTGCCGTGGCGATTCATCCTTCTGATGAGCGCTATCAACATCTCTTAGGTCAATTTATTAAACTGCCTTTAACAGGTCGTTTAATTCCGATTATTGCCGATGATTATGTTGACCCTGAATTTGGTACGGGTTGTGTAAAAATAACGCCTGCCCATGATTTTAACGATTATGAAGTTTGGTCGCGCCATAAAGACACCTCAAACATTCAAGAGCAGCTACACGGCGGTTTAATCAATCTATTTACCAAAGATGCCGCGATACGTGAACATGAAGAAGATGAAACGGCCTTTATTCCTGAAAAATATATTGGTTTAGACCGTGTTGCAGCAAGAAAACAAATCGTCGCTGATTTAGACACTTTAGGTTTATTAGATAAAGTTGAAGACCATAAATTAATGGTGCCACGCGGCGACCGCTCTGGCAGTATTATTGAGCCTTTATTAACCGACCAATGGTACGTGAAAGTTGCACCATTAGCTGGCCCTGCGATTGAAGCCGTTGAAAGTGGCGAAATTCAATTTGTACCGGATAATTGGAAAAACACTTATTATGAATGGATGAATAACATTCAAGACTGGTGTATTTCTCGTCAAATCTGGTGGGGACATCGCATCCCAGCTTGGTACGATGAAGAAGGTGGTATTTATGTCGGACGTACTGAAGCTGAAGTACGTGAAAAACATAATTTAGCTGATGACTTTATTTTAAAACAAGATGATGATGTTTTAGATACGTGGTTCTCCTCTGCACTTTGGCCTTTTTCCACCTTAGGCTGGCCAGAACAAACGCCTGAATTAGCGCAACATTACCCAACGAGCGTACTTGTCACGGGTTTTGATATTATCTTCTTCTGGGTTGCCCGCATGATTATGATGGGTAAAAAATTCATGGGCGAGATTCCTTTTAATAAAATCTACATTCATGGCTTAGTGCGTGACTCTGCTGGACAAAAAATGTCTAAATCAAAAGGCAATGTCCTGGACCCGATTGATTTAATCGATGGTATTACGCTTGAAGATTTAGTGACTAAACGCGTTAAAGGCATGATGCAACCGCATTTAGCTGAAAAGATTGAAAAAGCGACACGTAAAGAATTTCCAGACGGTATCCCTTCTTACGGAACAGATGCCTTACGCTTTACCTTTGCTTCACTCGCATCAACAGGGCGTGATATTCGCTTAGATGCCGGGCGTATTGAGGGCTACCGTAACTTTTGTAACAAACTTTGGAATGCAGCTCGTTTTGTTTTAATAAATACGGAAGAGCAAGATTGCGGCACTAACGGTGGTGAGTTAGCTTATAGCCAAGCGGATAAATGGATACTATCCCGCCTCAATCAAGTAACCGCCTCGACTAGCGATGCAATTGAAAATTATCGTTTTGACCATGCCGCCCAAGAAATTTATGATTTCACTTGGAATGAGTATTGCGATTGGTATTTAGAACTGTCTAAAATATCATTACAATCCGATGATGCCGCCCTGCAACGTGGAACGCGCCAGACCTTATTAAAAGTGCTTGAGTCTATCTTACGTTTAGCTCACCCTATCATGCCTTTTATTACCGAAGAAATTTGGCAGCGTGTTGCGCCTTTAGCAGGTATTGATGCAGAAACCATTATGTTGCAAGCCTACCCTGAATTTGATGAATCCCAAGTTGATGAAGAAGCGATTGCTGCGATTGAATGGACCAAAGCCTTTATTTTAGGTGTGCGCCGTATTCGTGGTGAGATGAATATTCCGCCAAGCAAGCCACTACCTGTCTTACTGGAAAATATCAGTGCTAATGATGAAAAGTACCTGCCTCAAGCTGAAATTTATCTACAAAAATTTGGCCGTATCGAGTCTATTACGCGTTTAACTGCAGACGATGTTGCACCTGAATCAGCCATTGCTTTAGTCGGTGATTTACGCCTATTGATTCCAATGGCGGGTTTAATTGATAAAGAAGCTGAAATTGCACGTTTGGAAAAAGAAATCCTAAAGTTAGAAAAAGATTTACCTCGTATTGAAGGTAAATTAAATAACCCTAAATTTGTGGATAAAGCACCTGCGGCAGTGATTGATAAAGAAAAAGAAAAATTAGCCACCATCCATAGCTCACTCATTAATTTTAATGAGCAGTTAATTAAAATCAAAGCACTTTAATTTTTTGAATAGCTGGTTTACCATAAAAACTAAACCAGCTTGTTTTCCTTACTTTTAAGCTATCATGATAGATACTGAACCAACAAACCTTGAGTCATGGACACATACCTTACATGACCGAGAAATGCCTATTTTTTCGAGCACCACCCAGAAAATTCAGATGCTTATTTCTGAGGATAAAAAAAGCGCATCAGATCTCGCTAATATCATCATGCACGACCCTAATTTAAGCGCAAAAGTGCTTAAAATCAGCAATAACATCTACTACAACCCTTCTAGTAGAAAAATGCTCACGGTAACACGCTCTATTATTGTTTTAGGGTTTAACGTTATTAAAGAATTAACCATAGTCTGTGTGCTGTTTGATGCTATTTTATCTAAAAAAAATAAAGTTAAAGCAAATGAAGAAATTGCCAATGCGATTCATACGGCAGTTCAAGCAAAATCTCTTGCTGTATTAACAGGTGACATTCAGCCAGAAGAAGTCTTTCTTGCTACGCTATTAAAAAACATTGGCGATATTGCTTTTTGGTGTTTTAGCAATCAAAAAGGAGAAGAGGTACTAGACTTATTACAGCAAGACATACCTAAAGAAAAAGCTGAGCAACAAGCATTAGGCTTTCATTTAAATCATTTAAGTCAATCCTTATGCCAATCTTGGCAACTCACTGGGTTAATTGAAGAATCGATTCATAACGTAAAAAATAATCGTTCAAACTTAGTTGAACTAGGCCAAGAAATCCCAAGAGCTATTGAAAATGGCTGGGACTCCGAGGAAATGGATTCATGCCTTGATAAACTTGAAGGCCTAACCGGTAAAACTCACGAGTACTTAAAAAAATCTTTACGTGAAAACACTGAATCTGCCATACGAATTGCTAAACAATTTGGCGCACACGAAGCATCAAACCTAATTAAAATAGGTCCGGATAAAAAAACGCAAACGAACACACCAGACACTGCAGAAAAACAAAAAATTCAATTCCAGATCCTGCAAGATATTAGTCAATTACTCTCAGGAAAAATTAACTTAGATACCTTATTTGAGCTTGCTGTAAAAGGAATCCATCATAGTATTGGTATGGATAGAAGTTGCTTTATGCTAGCCAGCCCTGATAAAAAATCGTTACATGGAAAATTTTCTTTAGACTGGAATAAAAATGAAGCTAACCAAAAAATTAAATTTTTGTTAACATCAAAGCCGACCAATCTATTTAAAATGGCTTGCCAATCTAACCAAGGAATTTGGGCTAGCCCACAACAACATCAAGCTTATTTCACCAGCCATGTTGTCAATTCTATTGGTCGTGTAGAATGCTTTCTTTTACCTTTATTTATAGACAGTAATCTTATTGGCTTATTTTACGCTGATAGAAGCCGCCATCAACAACCGCTAACACAAGAAGAATTTAATCTTGCCAAGCACTTCGCACAACAAGCCTCTTTAGGTCTTAACTTATTTCGTACACAAAAATGAGCACTCAATTTTCTGATATACACGTTTTTCTTGTTGAACCGTCTATGACTCAAAGACATATTATTCAAAAATACCTTGAGCAACTCGGTATTTCTGACATCACATACTGCCCGTCGGGCGACTCTGTTTTTGATAATTTAGCACACTCACAACCCGACCTTATTATCAGCGCTATGTATTTACCTGACATGACAGGCACTGAATTAATTCATAAGCTGCGTGAATATGATGAAAATTACGATATGGCTTTTATGCTCATTTCTAGCGAAACGAATATTAAAAATTTAGACCCCATTCGTCAAGCTGGCGCTATTGCCATCTTACCTAAGCCTTTTAGTATAGAAGAGTTGAAGATTGCATTAACTGCAACCAATACTTTTTTACACCCAGAAAAAGCAAATTTAGAACATTTTGATATTGAAGAAACCTCAGTACTCATTGTTGATGACAGCCCTCTCTCTCTAAAATATATACGCCGTATTTTATCCGACTTAGGCATTGAGAATATTACCCAAGCATCGGATGGCAGTGAAGCCATTCCTTTATTAGAAATAAAGTATTTTGATTTAATTATTACCGATTACAATATGCCTGAAGTTGACGGTTTACAGCTCACCACCTATATTCGCGAGCAAAGTATGCAGAAAACTACGCCTATCATTATGATTACTAGCGAACAAAATCAACAACGATTAGCAGCTGTACAACATGCAGGTGTTTCCGCCATTTTAGACAAACCGTTTGAACCGACTTCAATTCGTGAATTTATTATCAATTTATTAAACTAAAAATAAGGGTTAAAGCTTATTTCAAGCAACTAGGAGGCTATCTATTCTTGGATAGCCTCTTAAGTTCATTCCCTATTTATTTTGAAATACGATGAAACACTTGGCTAACACTATGATTTAGTCTATATTTACTTATCATTAGCTGCTAATAATCGCGTCAATAAAACCACTTAATTAAACTTATGGAAAAAAACTTAGATTTTCACTTCAGTGGACTATTGAAATGCATTATAAATAGTGGCTTAATTACAGAAACAGAAATCAAAAAACACGCAGAAGCAGCCGGCAAGTCAAAAACACGCTTATTAAGCTATCTAGTTAAAAATAAATTAGTGCCTGCCAATAAAATTGCAGCTCATGTCTCTGTTGAGTTTGGCGTTCCTTTTCTTGACTTATCCTGCATGGATATGGTGAATTTACCAAAAAATATCCTCAGTGAAAACCTTATCCGCAAACACCATGCTCTCCCTCTTTATAAAAGAGGCAATCGCCTTTTTGTTGCAGTCTCAGATCCGACTAATTTAACTGCATTAGATGATATCAAATTTCATACTCGGCTCAATACCGAAGCTATTCTAGTTGAGGAAGACAAACTCTCTGCAACCATCGAATCCTTTTTAGAGGCTGCCGAGACCTCAATGGAGGATATGCTTGATGATGATCTAAGTAATATCGAAATTTCAGCGGGTGATGAAGCCGAAAAAGAAGAGGATGATAATAACGAAATTGATGATGCCCCTATTGTTAAGTTTGTTAACAAAATTTTATTAGATGCCATTAAAAAAGGGGCTTCTGATATACATTTAGAACCTTTTGAAAAAACATTCCGCATCCGCTTTCGTAGTGATGGCATGCTGCATAAAGTAGCAAGCCCTCCTTCTAATATCTCTAACCGAATTATTTCTCGGATTAAAGTAATGGCCAAAATGGATATTGCTGAACGTAGAGTTCCGCAAGATGGCCGTATTAAAATGAAGTTATCTCGTACACGCGCGATTGATTTCCGTGTCAATTCTTGCCCTACTTTATTTGGTGAAAAAGTTGTCTTACGTATTTTAGATCCGACCAGCGCACAATTGGGCATTGAAAAATTAGGTTTTGAACCAGAACAACAAGAATTATTTCTTAATGCCATCAATAAACCTTATGGCATGGTTTTAGTCACCGGGCCAACAGGTAGTGGTAAAACAGTCTCTCTTTATACGGGCTTAAATATTCTTAACACCATTGAGCGTAACATCTCTACCGCAGAAGACCCGGTTGAAATTACTGTGGAAGGAATTAACCAAGTTAATATGAACCCTAAAGCGGGCTTAAACTTTTCTTCTGCCTTACGCGCTTTTTTACGACAAGATCCTGACATCATCATGGTAGGAGAAATTCGAGATTTAGAAACCGCTGAAATTGCTGTAAAAGCCGCGCAAACAGGGCATATGGTATTATCAACCTTACATACCAACGATGCGCCACAAACCCTAAACCGTCTATTACAAATGGGGATTCCAGCATTCAATATTGTCTCCTCCGTTCTATTGATTATGGCGCAACGGCTTGCTAGGCGCTTATGCCAGCACTGTAAAGAAGACTCTAAATTTCATGAAGCAACCTTATTAGAAGCAGGTTTTACACCCGAGGATATGGGTACCTTTACAGCTTACAAAGCAGTCGGCTGTGACCTCTGCAATGATGGCTATAAAGGGCGTGTTGGTATCTACCAAGTAATGCCAATTAGTGAGAAAATGCGTAGTAAAATCTTAGATAACTGCAATGCAATGGAACTTGCTGACCAAGCAGCAAGTGAAGGGATTAATGACTTAAGGCGCTCAGGCCTACTAAAAATAATGCAAGGCATCACCTCTATTGAAGAAGTTGATCGCGTAACACGAGGATAATCATGGCTGAAAATTTAGGCAATACTCAAATAGATTTTATTTGGAAAGGAAAAAATAAGCAGGGAAAAGTCATCACAGGTGAACTTTCTACTTTAAACGAAAACGTTGCTAAAGCTGAGTTACATCGGCGCGGCATACGCATTATTAGCATTAAGAAAAAACCCAAAGCCCTCTTTACCAAAGCAACTCAAGCCATTACCACTAAAGATATTGCTATTTTTGCTAGGCAGTTAGCAACCATGTTAAACGCAGGGGTTCCTTTAGTTCAATCATTTGATATCGTAGGAAAAGGCCACGACAACCCATCAATGGCAGAGCTTTTACTGACCGTTAAAAGCGATATCGAAGGCGGAGATACTTTAGCGCAAGCATTAGGCAAGCACCCTATTTATTTTGATGAACTTTTTTGTAATCTTGTAGATGCCGGCGAACAGGCGGGGGTACTAGAAACCTTACTGGATAAAATTGCGACTTATAAAGAAAAATCTGAATCCATTAAAGCTAAAGTTAAAAAAGCACTGACCTACCCTATTGCCGTTATTGTCGTCGCCTTTGTTGTCACCGCCATTTTACTTATTTTTGTTGTCCCTGTTTTTAAGGATTTATTCGATAGTTTTGGGGCTGACTTACCCAGTTTCACCTTATGGGTAATGGGGCTTTCTGATTGGATGGTTGCTTATTGGTACTATATTGTCGGCGGTGTAATGATCACTGTTTATACCTTTAGCTATTTTAAAAAACGCTCAAAAGAATTTAATTACTTTTTAGACCGACTCATGCTTAAAATTCCTATTGTCGGCATCATTTTACACAAATCAGCCATCGCCCGATTTGCACGTACCTTATCAACCATGTCTGCAGCCGGTGTTCCTTTAGTGGAAGCCTTAGAGTCTGTTGCAGGTGCAACGGGGAATATTGTTTATTACAATGCTGTGATGCAAATGCGTGACGAAATCGCCACAGGCCAGCGTTTACAATACGCCATGGTACAGACTCAACTATTTCCTCACATGGTTGTACAAATGCTCGCAATTGGAGAAGAATCAGGGTCTATTGATAAAATGCTAGATAAAGTCGCAGATTTTTATGAAGAAGAAGTCGATAACCTAGTCGACAATCTCAGTAGTTTAATGGAACCTTTTATTATGTGTATTCTTGGGGTTCTTGTTGGGGGCTTAATTGTTGCCATGTACTTACCTATTTTCAAGCTTGGGGCTGCAGTGGGGTAAAGGTAGCGAATGATTATTAATTGTTTCATAAAAACCCTTTATATTTAATAACCTTACCTTTAAATTTATCATGTCAGCTTATACCATTATTTTAGATAGCCCCTTATTACTAAGTCTCTTTGCCGGCATTTTAGGTTTACTTGTCGGTAGTTTTCTTAATGTGCTTATTTATCGTCTGCCTGTCATAATGCAGCGCGGCTGGAAGCAAGAATGCCAAGAGTTTTTAGAGCTGCCCATTACTGAGCCATCACCTAAAGTGTTCAATTTATGCTTACCTGCATCACGCTGCCCACATTGTGACGCGGGCATAAAAAGCTATCAAAACATTCCTGTTTTGAGTTATTTATTTCTCAAAGGGCAGTGTGCTAATTGCCAACAAAAAATATCCAGTCGCTATCCTTTTGTTGAAGCATTCACAGGTATTGCTTCTGCTGCCGTGGCTTATCAATTAGGTGGCCAAATTGAAACGATTTTTGCTTTATTCCTTACGTGGACATTAATTGCTCTCAGTGGTATTGATATTGACCACCAATTACTACCTGATAACATCACGCTCCCAGTTCTTTGGCTGGGCTTATTACTGAGTTTATTTAATATTTATACGGACCCTGTTTCCAGCATTATTGGTGCGCTGGCTGGCTACCTTTCTTTATGGAGTATTTATTGGCTATTTAAGCTGATAACGGGTAAAGAAGGTATGGGCTATGGTGATTTTAAGCTGTTAGCTTTATTGGGTGCATGGCTAGGCTGGCAATATTTAACGATTATTATTCTGCTATCCTCTTTAGTTGGCGCTATTATTGGTATATCAATGATAATTATTTTAGGGCGCGATAAAAATATCCCTATCCCCTTTGGCCCTTATTTAGCCATTGCTGGGTGGATTGCGTTACTTTGGGGGGATTCTATTAATTCCGTTTATTTAACCAGCATAGGTTTATAAACTCATGTTTAAAGTGGGTTTGACCGGTGGAATCGGCTGTGGAAAAACGACCGTTGCTAATTTATTTAAAAGTCATCATGCGCCTATTATTGATGCTGATGAAATCGCACATGCTTTAGTCACACCAAATTCACCCGCTTTAGATCAAATCATCAAGTGTTTTGGAAAAGACTGCTTAAGTCCATCAGGTCATTTAGTCCGCGCCAAATTACGAGAAATTATATTTAATCATCCGCAAAAAAAAAAGCAGTTAGAAGATATTATGCACCCGCTTATTTATGCAGAAATTGAGCGACAAGTTCAATGCTTATCTAGCTCTTATTGCATTATTGCTATCCCACTGCTGTTAGAAACGAATATGCAAAGCAGTGTCGATCATATTTTAGTGGTTGACTGCATTGAAACTGAGCAAATAAAAAGAGTACAATTACGTGATCAACTAGACTCTCAGCAGATCAATGCTATTATTCATAGTCAAGTGAGTCGAGATCAGCGTTTAGCTGAAGCAGACAGTATTATTAATAATACACAAGATAATCCGCAATTAGCACAGCAAGTTAATCATTTACATCATCTGTTTTCAAAGGAAGCCGCGTGAACTTAGACACTATTAATTACGAGTTCCCTCTTAATGAACGTATGCGTGTTTTTATGCGTTTAGAACAGCTATTTTTACAGCTTGATCACTTTATGTCTGGCACAAATGTTTTAGATAAACGAGCTACTATCAGTACGCTAGTGGATATTTTACAAATTTTTAGTCGCCATGATTTAAAGGCTGAAACCTTAAAAGAACTAGAACGGCATGCCAATCGTCTTAATCAGCTATCCAACAATCAAGAGGTCGATACTCAACGTCTCCAAGAAATATTGGATGAACTAAGTGCCACCAGTAAATCCCTGTATGCACGCAATGGAAAAATTGATATTTCCAGCATGCAAAGTACTTTATTTCAAGCGATTAGCCAACGTAATAGCATTCCTGCAGGCAGCTGCTCATTTGATATCCCTGCTTATCATTTTTGGTTACAACAACCCGAAGAAGTACAGCAAAAAAACATTAACACTTGGGTAACGCAATTTGCTCCTATTCGTAAAGCCGTCGAACTCACCTTAAACTTTCTCAGACTTAGTGGTGAACCTAGCGAACAAGTTGCAGAAAAAGGTTTCTTTCAATCATCGTTAGAAATAGGACAACCCTACCAACTCGCTATTTTACAACTTAATAAGGACATTCCTTTTTATGCTGAAATCAGTGGCGGAAAACAGCGAATTACCGCTCGATTCATGAACTTAGAAATGGGGTTGGAACGCCCCAAACAAACAAACAACGACATCCCCTTTCAACTACGCTACTGCATATTTTAAATAAACCTTAGCCCCTCTTTTTATCGTATTAATTATTTATGGATGCCTTTTCAATACTTAATCAACCCGTTGTTTCCCTAAAGGGAATCGGCGGACAATCCGTTACCCGATTAGAAAAGCTTGATATCCGCACCATCTACGATTTACTTTTTCACTTACCGCTACGCTACGAAGACCGCACTCGTATACAAAACATTAGCCAGTTACGCGCTGGAGAGTCCGCTTTAGTTTGTGCGCGGGTCATTTCCTGCTCTATTAGTCATCATGGGCGACGTTTATTAAATTGCCAAGTGAGTGATGAAACAGGCTTATTAAACTTACGCTTTTTTCACTTCACCGCAAAACAGCACAATAGCCTAACTGCGGGTACTTTAATAAGCTGCTTTGGTGATATAAAAGAGGGCTATTCAGGCTTTGAAATCATCCACCCTGAGTACAAAATAATCCAATCCGCTGAGCAATGCATTACTCAAGATTCATTAACGGCTATTTATCCCTTAACGGAAGGTTTGAGGCAATCGACCTTAAGAAAAGCATCGTCTCAAGCGCTTGAGCTTTATAATGCCTCCTCTGAAGAGTTACCCGACTTACTTCCGAAAGCCCTACTCAATCACTATAATTTCCCTTCTTTAAACAACGCATTAAATACCTTACATACGCCAGAAGTTGGTGTCTCTAGTAACAATTTACTAGGCACTAACCCCGCTTTAAAACGCCTTGCTTTTGAAGAATTAATTGCCCACCAATTAAGCCAACTACAGAGAAAAACCTCCGAGAAACAATGGCAAGCGCCAAAATTAATTGATCAACCTGAACATTCTCAACAATTTTTTGATGCGCTTAGCTTTAAGCTAACTCAAGCACAGCAGCGAGTTATTCAAGAAATAGCGGTTGATTGTGCAAAAAATAGCCCAATGCTACGTTTAATCCAGGGGGATGTTGGCTCTGGGAAAACCGTTGTCTCCGCCTATGCTGCTTTATTGGCCTTAAGCAATCAACACCAAGTTGCTATTATGGCACCGACTGAATTGCTCGCAGAACAGCATAGACGAAACTTTAGTTTATGGTTTAAAGGCTTTAATACCCAAATTGCTTATTTAACAGGCCAATTAAAAGGTAAAAAACGCACACGAGTCCTAACGGATATTGCCGATGGCACGGCGGGCATTATTATTGGCACACATGCCCTATTCCAAGATGCGGTTAATTTCTCTCGTCTCGGCTTAATTATTATCGATGAACAACACCGTTTTGGCGTTAACCAACGGATGGCTTTGCGTGATAAAGGGCAGACAAAAAATAGTAAACCTCATCAATTAATTATGACTGCCACTCCTATTCCTCGTACTTTAGCGATGCTAAATTATGCGGATCTCGATATTTCAGTGATTGATGAACTGCCACCCGGCAGAATCCCTGTTATTACTCGCGCAATCCCTTCTGATAGGCGAGATGAAGTGATTGCAAAAATTAATGCATGGGTGGCACAAGGACATCAAGCTTACTGGGTTTGTACACTAATAGAAGAATCTGAAGTTTTACAATGCGAAGCGGCTGAAGAATCCGCGCAATATTTAAGCGCTGCACTACCAAACATTCGCATTGGCTTAGTCCATGGGCGCATGAAAGCAGCCGAAAAAGAACAGGTCATGCTTGCTTTTAAACAACATGAATTAGATTTATTAGTCGCTACCACCGTGATTGAAGTGGGTGTGGATGTGCCTAATTCTAGTTTAATGATTATCGAAAACCCTGAACGCTTAGGGCTTTCTCAATTACATCAATTACGTGGCCGTGTGGGTAGAGGCACTGAAGATAGCTACTGTTTATTAATGTACAAGGCACCGCTCTCAAATACCTCACGTGAACGTTTGAATATACTGCGCGAAACGACCGATGGTTTTATTATTGCTGAAAAAGATTTAGAATTACGCGGCCCGGGTGAAATGATGGGTACCAAGCAGACGGGGCAAATGCAATTTAAAATAGCTAATTTAGAAAGAGATGAAAATTTATTAGCATCTGTTTCTAAAGCTGCCGCTTTAATCCAAAAAGATCATCCTGAAAACATTCAGACACTGGTTAATCGTTGGCTCGGTACAACAACAAAATATGCAGAGGTTTAATCGCTATTGAATAATAAAAGCACCTTATACCCTCAAGAGCCTATTTGGTTTTGCAAGCGCTTACATAGCCGCCTTAATATTCCAGCCGGTAGCGCCTCTTGGATTAATGAGCTTGGATCAATTACTCAACGTCTTAGAGCGCAATATGGGGATTGTGTTCGAGTCGAAGTCTTACATCAACACTGGCAACGTGCCTTTATTTCTGAAAGTCGATTACTTAAAATACCCGCTACAAAGTATGTTTTAAACCGCGAGGTGTTACTTTATGCTGGTGATGTTCCCTTAGTTTTAGCCAGAACCATCATCCCGCAATCGACTTTACAGAGTGCTCAGCAAAATTTGTCTCATTTAGGTAATCGCCCATTAGGCGAAGTTATTTTTGCTTATCCAAAATTAAAACGCCTCGCCTTAGAGGTTGCGCAAGTGAAGCAACAAGACTGGTCTTCAATTATTCAAAAAAAGGCCATTATTAATGAAGATTTATGGGGAAGGCGTACGGTTTACTCTCTTCACCAGCACCCTTTATTAGTCAGCGAATTCTTTTTAACTGAGCTACTTGAATAACCATAATAAAAACAGACTGATTAACACCTTTGTTATAAAATGTTTTTTATATTACTCCAAAATACACGACAAAAAATCATGATGAAACTCGTCTTATCTAAAAAAATAAAAATTGCTCTGATTTCAATCTCATCATTTTTAATACTTTACTCAATTTTAGGATTTTTAATTTTACCTGCCGTATTAAATGACCAGATTCCGAAAATAGCAAAAGAACAAGTTAATCGCCAAGTTAATATTGCCGACATTCAATTCAACCCTTTTTCATTAGAATTTACCATTGAAGGGTTTCAGCTTAATAATTTAGATAACACTGATTTTATTGGCTTCAAAAAGTTTTATATTAATGTTGCTGTTTGGCGCTCTCTTTTTGATTTATCTCTGCATATTGATCACTTTTTACTTGATTCTCCCAGCGCTGTTATTATTCGTAGTAAACAAGGGGATTTTAATTTTAGTGATTTAAGTAAAACAGAAGAGCAAACCACCGAAATAGAAGATAAAGAAGGTGACCTTTTCCCTATTTCTATTGCTAAAGTCTCTATTATTGACGGTAATATAGGCTGGAAAGATCATATGCATTCTGCCTCTCACCAGGAAAACATCTACCCTTTAACGCTTAATATTAACAATTTCACCACCAAGACTGATAAACATTCCCAGCTAGGCGTTTCACTTTCTGTTGCTTCAGGTGGCTCTCTGAATTGGCAAGGAAATCTCAAATTAAGCCCCTTTGAGTCTGATGGCCATATCGAACTCAGTAACATAAGACTTAATAAAGTTTGGCAACTCATCCTTGACGACTTTGTTAATTTTGCAATTCTTCAAGGTTACGCGCACCTAAAAACAGACTACCAATACTCTAGCCCCGATGATAGCAAACAACTTATTCTTACAAATGCAGAATTCTCTATTACAGACCTGCAAATTGCAGAAAGCATCGAGCATGAGGCGGTTATTAATTTAGAGGACTTTAAGCTGTCTGGCGTTTCTTTCGACTTACTTAAACAGTCCGTTGAGATTACTAACGTTTCTTCAAATAATACTAATTTTAAAGCTTGGTTAAGGGCCGATGGTACAGTTAACTATCAGTCTCTTTTTGCGCCTAAAATGTCCAGTACACCTGAAAAAGAAACAGATAACAGCCAACAAACAAAACCAGCGCCTTGGAATATTCTTGTTAAGGATGTTGCTATTAACAACTACTCACTCAATTTCACCGATAAAACAGTCTCCCCTGTTGCGCAAATAGATTTAACCTCGTTCAACTTACAAGCCTCACAATTATCCAATAAAAAAGCCGCCATACTCCCTATTAATTTAGATTTTATGTTCAACAACAAAGGGAAAATAAAGCTAAGCAGTAAAACTAGCTTAGCCCCCCTATCTAGTGATATTGGTTTAGATATACAAGACATCGCTCTAAGAGATTTTCAGCCTTATGTGAATAAATTTGCTCGCCTAAATATTATTTCAGGCCTATTTAATATTGATGCGAATATTAACTTACAAGAAAAAGCCGATAAACCTCTCGCCATTACTGTAAAAGGCAACAGCCATATTGATAAGCTCATTACCCGCGATAAAATATCCAATAATGATTTCATCAAATGGAAAAAACTAAATATCGCTAAAATTGATATCAATACAGCGACTAACACCCATAATATAGGCACTATTAAATTAGACGAACTCTATTCTCGGGTTTTAATTCGTAAAGATAAAAGCATTAATGTGAATGATATCCTTATCGAACCTAAAAATAAAAAAACCACCGTTAAAACCAAAAAAGAAACAAAACAAGCGCCTATTCAATATAAGGTCGCACAATTTTTAATTAGCAATAGCACCTCAGATTTTTCGGACCTCTCACTCATTCTGCCTTTTTCTGCTCATATTACTCAGCTAAATGGTTCGATAAAAGGTATTTCATCCAAGAAAAATGCGGAATATGACATTAATTTAGATGGCCGTGTTGCCAATATTTCCCCTGTTATTATTAAAGGTTTAATCACCCCTGATACAGGAAACTCGGCATTCAAGTTAGAATTCAACAGCATGCCGTTGCCTATGATTACCCCTTATATGGCTGATTTTGCTGGGCGTAAAATTGAAAAAGGAAATATGACCTTAGGCCTACAATATAAAATAAAAGATAAAAAACTCGAGGCCTCTAATAATTTATTAATTGAACACTTAGTCCTAGGAGAGACAGTAGAAAATCCTGATGCAGTCTCCCTTCCCTTAGGCCTTGCGATTGCATTACTTGAAGATAGTGAGGGTAATATTAAGCTCGATGTCCCCATCACTGGAGATTTAGATAACCCAGAGTTTAGTGTTGCAACACTTATTTTTGACGCACTAACAAATGTCATCACTAAAATTGCTGCATCCCCTTTTAATGCGATTGCTTCACTATTGGGGAGTGATGCCGATATCAGTAAAGTTACTTTTACTGCGGGGAAGGCTGAACTAGGTAATCAACAAAGAGAAAATCTTGATGCCTTAGCAACGGCTCTTATTGCGCGCCCTTCCCTAAAATTAGAGATTAAAGGTTCAGCTTTTTCTAATCAAGATTGGCCGCCTTTACAGTCCGAAGCTTTAAGACTGCAACTGACTCAACTAAAAGTAGATCAGCTTAACAAAAACAATAAAACTAAAGTCTTACTAAAACACACAAAACTAACTAAAGAAGAGTACCAAGAACACCTTGCTACCCTCTTTATTGCTAAGTTTCCTGATTTAGCTGAGCGCTCAATTTTTGGTAATCCAAAATTAAAAGACCCAAGCATGGGAGAGTTTTATGCGGTTGCTAAAGACAAATTAAAGAAATTGATTCCCCCTAATCCACAACGCTTACGAAAACTAGCTAAAGCGCGCGCAGGGGAAATCGCAAAATACTTAATAACAAAAGAGATAGAAATTAAAAGAATATTTTTATTAGATGTGAATACTGGGGCCAAAGATGCGCCTGAAAATTTAATTGCAACAACACTCAATTTGACGGTTCAATAAATATCAGCAGTTTGCAATAATATACTTTTTTGTAGAATGGGTAGATCGTGGCGCCTGTCTTTTTAGGTGCGTAGTGAAACTCATCAATCCTACATATAAAGTGATGGGGGTCGCAAAAGTCGCTCTCCCCATCCTTGTATATTAAACAGATCCCTTAAACACAAGATTATTTAACGCAAAACTATTATAGTAAGAACTGGTTTCCTGGAGAAGAGCCATCCCACCTACTTAAACTATTGGGATTACATAAATATTAAGGCGAATTATTAATTCCCTTGAAAGTTTTCACCGTTGAATTTTGTGTGTAAGCAGCACTTGTAATCCTCCAGAAAAATAACCCAAATTAAAAACCGATAAAACTATCACTTCACACTCAATCAATAATGTAATATTATAACATTTCATATACTTAGTTTAGAGTGATTTTTCGTATGCTACGCAAACCTTTTCCCCTATTATTTTTTATCGGAATTTCTAGCCCCTTACTAGCAAAAGAAGTGCACGAATTAGAACCCGTCATTGTTTCTGCCCCTTTGCATAAAAAAGCAGCAGAAACCGTGCACCCTGTTAATGTCCTAGCGGGCGATGACTTAGCGCTTAAGCAAGCAACCACCATTGGTGAAACCTTAAAGCAGGAATTAGGCATACACAGTATGTCGTTTGGCTCTAGTGTCGGGCAGCCAGTGATTCGCGGGCAAGTGGGTAACCGAGTCCTCGTCATGCAAAATGGTTTGGGAAGCCTTGATGTTTCAGGTGTCAGTCCTGATCATGCAAATAGTACCGAGGCTTTATTAGCTGAACGTATTGAAGTCTTACGGGGTCCTGCGAGTTTGTTATATGGCAGTGGCGCGATAGGCGGCATTGTTAATGTTATTGATAATCGCATTCCACTGTATATTCCTGAAGAAGGGTTAAGCACTACTTTTGAACAGCGCTATAACTCGGTTTCTAACCAATGGAGCAGCGCCTTAAAACATGATGGCGGGCAGGATAAGATTGCTTGGCATGTGGATGGTTTTTTTCGTGATAGTGAAAATTATCATGTGCCTACTGAGTCCAACGGCTTGGGTTATGTACCGAATACCGATGCGCAAAGCTGGAGTGGCACACTAGGCGCTTCTTGGATTGATGATTGGGGCATGGTCGGTTTTTCATATAATCATTTAGATAATAATTATGGCGTCCCCCCTGTTGATGAGCTAGTGCGTATCGACTTACAGCAAAACCGCTACGATTTAAAAGCGGAGTTATATGAGCCATTTTCTTGGGTAGAAGCCATAAAACTACGCTTTGCTTATAATGATTATCAGCATGCAGAATTAGAAGATGGCATAACGGTTGGAACACAATTTGATAACCAGGGAATTGAAGGTCGTGCGGAATTAGTACATAAGTCTTTAGGCTTTATTGATCATGGTGTTTTCGGTTTTCAAGTACAGAGTAAAGAAATTGAAGCCATTGGAGCAGAAGCCTTTGTACCGCCCTCCTCAGTACAAAATTATGCCGCTTTTATTGTCGAAGATATTCATGCTGGCGCAGTCACTTATGAACTGGGCTTACGCATAGAGAATCAACAAATTGATGCAGAGGGGTTTGCACACAAACAACATACGCCAATCAGTGCTTCGCTATCTGCTTTGTGGCATGCAAGCGATAATATCTTTATGAGTTTGGCATTCACGCATGCGCAACGCGCACCCGATGTACAAGAACTGTTTTCTAACGGCGTACATTTTGCGGCGCAAAGTTATGAGTTAGGTGATGAAAATCTAGATTTAGAAACCTCTTATAACTTAGAGCTTAGCTTCAAAACGGATTTTGACTGGGCCAGCACAGAATTGAATGTCTTTCATAATTGGAGCAATAATTATATTATCCAGCAAAATACGGGGGATTGGTTTGATATGAATAACGAGTCTTTTGTTCCGGCTTGCTCACCTGGATCCGAGTGTTTACCTGTCTACCAAGCAATGCAGCAAGATGCACGTTTTTATGGCTTTGAAGCGCAAGTGGATTTTCCTCTCTGGGAAGGAGAAGATAATCAATTTGATCTGTCTTTATTTAGTGATTTTGTACGTGGTGAATTAAGTGCTGGCGGTAATGTGCCGCGCATGCCTCCATTACGTTATGGTTTTCAATTGGATTACTCAGGTTATGATGCCTTTTCCGCTGGGTTGCGTTTAACGCGCGCTGAAGCGCAAACACACGCAGGTGAAAACGAATCGACAACGTCCGGTTATTTATTATTAGATATGAATGTCAATTATAGCGTGCGCATTGCAGATAAAGTGGACGCTTTATTTTTTGTGAAAGCGAATAACCTATTAAATGAAACCATGCGTAATTCTACTTCGTTTTTAAAAGAGGTCGCTCCCGAGGCTGGCCGAGGGGCTGAAGTCGGTATTAGAGTGAGCTTTTAATATGCTAGAAAATATTGATGATAAAGCGGTACAACAACCGCATAACCATAAAGGCTGCATGCAACATGCTCTACAAGCAGCAGAAAACATTTGCAGCCAAAAAGGCATGCGCCTAACCGCCATTAGAAAGCGTATTCTAGAGTTAATTTGTACTAGCCATAAAGCTATTGGTGCGTATGGACTATTAGATTTGTTTAAGCTGGAAGATCCCAAAGCAAAACCGGTGACCATTTACCGCGCTTTGGATTTCCTAATGGAAGCGGGATTGGTGCATAAAATAGAATCGCTGAATGCTTTTATTGGCTGCCTACAAGCCGAAAAACAACATAAGTCCGTGATTTTGATTTGTGATAACTGCAAAAATGCTTATGAGATGGATGCGACATCCGTGTATGACAATTTATTTACTTTAAGTGAGTCCATGCAATTTAAACCAAAATGCTTAACTTTAGAACTGCATGGTTTATGTGCGAGTTGCAGCTAAAATCACATTTAAAATAAAATACCAACCCCACGTAAAATGCGTATCTTATGACCCGAAAGGTACGCACTGTAACGCCCCATCGCCAACCCGTAAGGCGTATAAGTAGGTTGGATGAGCGATAGCGTAATCCGGCATTTCGTGGAATAAAACAGTCCATCAAAATACATAGCTAATTTTATATTTGTATTGTGATGGACATACCGTAGTCCCTAGTGTCGGAATGCGCTGCGCTTTTCCAACCTACACTTTCCGGCTTACGAGTTTAACAAAAATTCGTAAAATAATAATAACCTATTCACACAGATCACCCGCTCGTTTCACTTTATGATAGACAACCATTAACCCTTCTAGCTCACCTCTAGCCTTATCAATGTCACCTGCTTGATAACTAGCTTGTATTGCCTGCGCAAGGAAATGAAAATCTTCATGGGTTCTTTGAAGATGATTAAGACTTTCCTGTTCAAATAACCCCTCTTTACGTACTCGCTTAATCCACCGCCCACACGGATCATGTTTGCCAGACATAATAGGCCATTGCTTTTTATCTTGCAGTGAAGATTGAACCTTTGATGTAAATCGATTCTTCCAGTGTTCAATCACTAAGCTAAATAGCTTTATTTTATTTTCTTTATCTGTCCTAACTTTACTGCCATAGCTGAGCCATTCTTGGTTAGGGATATAAGCCGATAACCAGTCAGGAAAATCATCAGCAGGAATTGGTTTAGATATACTATAACCCTGTACTTTTTCACAGTAGCATTAACCCATGCTCAGTTGTTTCTACGCCTTCAGCAATCACTTTTCGGTTAAAGGAGTTGGCAAGCCCAATGACTCCATCAATAATTGTGAAATCATCAGGGTCATCCAACACATCCCTAACAAAACTTTGGTCAATTTTAATGGTATTCGCCGTTAAGCTGCGCAGGTGCGTAAGAGAGGAGTAACCCGTCCCAAAGTCATCCAGCGCAATGTTAACCCCTAAGAATTCTTGACAGGTTTTGATAATCCAACTGATCGCTTGTAAATCACTGAATGCACTGCTTTCCAATATTTCCAGTTGTAAGTATTGAGAATCCACGGCAGGATACAATGCTAAAGCAGCCTCTAAATTAGCAACGAAAGCCTCTGACATTAAATGATGAGAGGCAATATTGACACTGATTTCCAGCGTTATTCCTTGACTTAGCCATTTAGCCATTTGTTGTAAGGCTTGATTAATCACCCAATCGCCAGTTTGAACTTCTAACTCAGTACCATCAATGAACGGCAAGAAGTCCAGCGGTGGGATAATGCCTTTCTCAGGATGAATCCAACGTATTAAGGCTTCAGCTCCAAAAACCTCACCGCTAACCATATTCACCTTAGGCTGGTAATATAATTGAAATTCATTATTGACCAGTGCCTGCTTAATTTCACCCAATTTGTGATGTTTTTGCACTAGCTTTTTATCATGCTTCTGTTTAACGTAACCATACTCTTTAATCAATGCAATTTTTTTGTCAAAAATCTGTGCGATGTCATTCACATACGCTTGTTTATCATTCATGACCATAATAATGGGACTGGAAAGATAGGGCTTGGTAAATACCATTGTGTCGGTTAATGAAGAATTAACCGTTTCTGAGATAATATCTATTTCGCCCTCGCGTACTTTTGCAACAGATTCTTGCCACGTTTTGGTTGGCATGATATTGAATTTAATGCCTGAATGTTTCTCAATTAATTTTAGGTACTCCGCCACAATACCAACGTACTTCCCCTGCTCATCAAAGGCTTCATAAGGGAGCCAATCAGGGTCTCCGGTAAAGCTTAG
>DAOUSK010000100.1 GCA_030627265.1 Methylococcaceae bacterium | reverse complement strand
TGGTCAACTTCAGAAGCTGATTCTAAAGATGGCGACCAAGTGACTGTTAAGTTCTCTGGTATTTGTGATGGTGAGAACTTCACTGATGGAACAGTGGATGATTTCTTAGTTGAAATTGGATCAAAACGTATGATTCCTGGGTTTGAAGAGCAGTTAATAGGGCTTTCTGTGGGAGCAGAAAAAACTTTAGACGTTACTTTTCCAGAAGAGTACACCAACAAAGATTTATCAGGTAAACCGGCAACTTTTGAAGTTGAAGTATTGAAAGTCGAGTCGGCAACATTGCCTGAACTGGATGCTGAGTTTATTAAAGCGTACGGTATGGATAGTGGTGATGAGTCTGATTTTCGTGCTGACATAGAAAAGAATATGCAGCGTGAACTAGAGCAAGCCTTAAAAACAAGATTAAAAAATTCTGTGATGGATGGGTTGTTCAGCAATATCGAAGTCGCTTTGCCTACTACTATGGTTGATCAGGAAGTTGAATCTCTGATGAAGCCTTATATAGAGAATGCTAAAAAACAAAATCTAGATATTAATGATGTTAAGCCTGCCGCTGCCAATTTTGAAGAGCAAGCTAAGCGTCGTGTTGGTTTAGGTTTGATTTTGGCTGAAGTGATTCAGAAAAATGAAATTAAAGCAGATGCTGAAGCGATTAAAGTTGTGATTGATGGTTTGGCTGAAAGCTATGAAAAACCAGAAGAAGTTGTTAATTGGTATTATGGCGATGAAAAGCGTTTAGCTGAAGTTGAGCAGATGGTACTTGAAGATGCAGCGGTTGACTGGGTATTAACAAAAGCAAAAGTGACAGAAGAAACAATGTCATTTAGTTCTGTTATGGAACCTGCTGCGGCATAAGTACGAGGAAATTAATAATGATACAGAGTCACAATAACGGAATAGGTAATATGATCTCACCTGAAGCTGCGGGCGGTTTAGTGCCAATGGTTGTGGAGCAAACATCACGCGGCGATCGTTCGTATGATATTTACTCAAGACTACTAAAAGAGCGAGTTATCTTTTTAGTAGGACAAGTAGAAGACTATATGGCTAATTTGGTTGTGGCTCAGTTATTATTTCTAGAATCAGAAGATCCTGATAAAGATATACACCTATATATCAACTCACCAGGTGGTTCGGTGACTGCGGGTATGGCTATTTACGATACGATGCAATTTATTAAGCCTGACGTTAGTACTATGTGTATTGGCCAAGCGGCAAGTATGGGTTCATTGTTATTAACCGGTGGTGCTGCAGGTAAGCGTTTTTGTTTGCCTAGTTCACGCGTCATGATTCATCAGCCGTTAGGTGGGTTTCAAGGGCAGGCATCGGATTTTGATATTCATGCAAGAGAAATTTTAACCATCCGTGAAAAATTAAATAAAGTGTTGTCGCATCATACGGGACAGCCAATGGAGAAAATCCAATCTGACACGGATAGAGATAATTTTTTAAGTGCAGATGAAGCGGTAGAATATGGTTTGGTGGATAAGGTTCTAGCAAATAGAACTGAGTCTTAAGAAATAAAGTCAAGCATGGTTTTTAGTAGGGTAGGTAATGAGTAAAGATAGCGAAAGTGATGTGGTTTTATATTGTTCATTTTGTGGAAAAAGCCAAAGTGAAGTAAGAAAGCTGGTTGCTGGCCCCTCTGTCTATATGTGCAATGAGTGTGTTGATCTTTGCAATGATATTATTGAAGAAGAACTAGCAAAAGATGCTGCTGAAGAGAGCGGTGGTGCTAGTTTGGAGAAGCCGCTACCGAAACCAAAAGAAATTAAAGCGGCACTTGATGAATATGTGATTGGTCAAGATAAGGCTAAACGTATTTTATCTGTTGCTGTTTATAATCATTATAAAAGATTACGTAGCCATACAGACAAAACCAGCGATGTTGAGCTAGGTAAAAGTAATATTTTGTTGATTGGTCCAACGGGGTCAGGAAAAACATTATTAGCCGAAACCTTAGCAAAAGCTTTAGATGTTCCTTTTGCTATTGCTGATGCGACAACGTTGACTGAAGCAGGTTATGTAGGAGAGGATGTTGAGAATATTATTCAACGAATTCTGCAAACGTGTGATTTTGATGTGGCAAAAGCAGAATCAGCGATCGTTTATATTGATGAAATCGATAAAATTACGCGTAAATCTGAGAATCCTTCCATTACGCGAGATGTTTCCGGTGAAGGTGTTCAGCAAGCATTGCTTAAATTAATTGAAGGAACCATTGCTTCGGTTTCACCGCAGGGTGGACGAAAGAATCCACAGCAAGAATTTATTCAAGTGAATACAGCTAATATTTTATTTATTGTTGGTGGCGCATTTTCTGGTTTAGATAAAGTGATTCAGCAGCGATCAGAAAAAGGCGGTATTGGTTTTTCTGCTGAAGTTAAGACTAAAGACGAGACTAAAAATGTCGGCGAGCTGTTTGCAGAAGTTGAAGCAGAAGATTTGGTTCGTTATGGTTTGATTCCTGAGTTTGTAGGTCGATTGCCTGTTGTTGCAACGCTAGAAGAGTTAAGCGAAGATGCTTTAATTAAGGTGTTAACTGAGCCTAAAAATGCATTAACTAAGCAGTATCAAAGATTATTTGAGATGGAAGGAACTGAATTGGAGTTTAGTGATGATTCATTATCAGCTATTGCCCAAAAATCAATGCAGCGTAAAACGGGTGCGCGTGGATTAAGAACGATTGTAGAGAATGTTTTACTCGATGCAATGTACGAAATCCCCTCAACTAAAGATGTAAGAAAAGTGGTCGTTGATAAGAAAGTAATCGAAGGAGAGAATGATCCTTACTTTATTTATGATGAGGAAAAGAAAGAAGCATCATAAATAAAGGCAAAAAAATTTAAAAAAGCGCAGACTTCAATAAATGGAGTTTGCGCTTTTTTTTTGCAAATTGGCTTGTTATGTTGCTAATCACCCTTATAGTATTACAAAGAATATATTTTGAATTAAACACGGGTTTTATTGATGGAAACGCATGAAGTAGATGAAGAGATAGGGATTGAGCTAATCCCAGTATTGCCTTTAAGAGATGTGGTTGTGTATCCTCACATGGTTATTCCTTTGTTTGTTGGAAGGCAAAAGTCTATAGAGGCTTTAGATTTTGCAATGGAAAATAACAAGCAAGTTGTCTTAGTGACTCAAAAAGAAGCGGATTTAGATGATCCTAAATTTGACGAATTGCATGAAATCGGCACTTTAGCCAATATATTGCAGCTACTAAAGCTACCTGATGGCACGGTTAAAGTTTTAGTGGAAGGTGAGCTTCGCGTTAAGGTTGAGGGGTATTTTGAGCAATCAGATTACATTGTTGCTGAAATTACAGCGATTAACGATACAGAGATTGAGGCTGGAAAAAAGTTAGATGTATTGGTTAGGGCTGCGATTGAGTCATTTGGGAAATATGTAAAGCTTAATAATAAAATCCCACCTGAAGTGTTAAATGCATTATCTGGCATTGAAGAGCCTAGTCGCCTTGCAGATACGATGGCGGCACATATGAGCCTGAAAGTGATAGAAAAGCAAGAGCTATTGGAAATGGCTGATGTGACTAAGCGTTTAGAAAAGCTAATGCTGTTGATGGAAAATGAAGCTGACTTATTTACTTTGGAAAAAGATATCCGTGTGCGCGTTAAAAAGCAAATGGATAAAAACCAAAGAGAATACTATTTGAATGAGCAAATGAAAGCTATTCAAAAAGAGCTGGGTGATATGGATGAAGCGCTGAGTGAGACGGAAGAGTTAGAGAAAAAAATAGATAAAGCAGGGATGAGTAAAGAAGCTAAAGACAAAGCGAGCGCCGAGTTAAATAAGCTTAAAATGATGTCGTCTATGTCTGCAGAAGCGTCGGTAGTGCGAAATTATATCGACTGGATGATAAATGCACCTTGGAAGAAAAAAACCAAAGTAAGGCATGATTTAAAGCTGGCTGAAGAAATACTAGATGCAGACCATTATGGTTT
The DNA here is from genome assembly GCA_030627265.1 of Methylococcaceae bacterium. Taxonomy (GTDB): domain Bacteria; phylum Pseudomonadota; class Gammaproteobacteria; order Methylococcales; family Methylomonadaceae; genus Methyloprofundus. The sequence continues at coordinate 4,226 of DAOUSK010000100.1, read as the reverse complement.
GGAAAAAGTAAAAGAACGTATTTTAGAGTATTTAGCAGTGCAGCAGCGGGTGAAGTCATTGAATGGGCCTATCTTATGTTTGGTAGGGCCGCCAGGAGTAGGGAAGACGTCGTTAGGGCAATCTATTGCGCGCGCAACGAATAGAAAATATATTCGCATGGCATTAGGTGGAGTGCGAGATGAATCGGAAATTCGCGGGCATCGACGGACTTACATTGGTGCAATGCCAGGTAAAATCATACAGAACCTATCGAAAATAAAAGTTCGTAATCCAATGTTTTTATTGGATGAAATAGATAAAATGGCCGGTGATTTTCGTGGCGATCCTGCATCCGCTTTGTTAGAGGTTTTGGATCCTGAGCAAAATAAAGCATTTTCGGATCATTATTTAGAGGTCGATTTTGATTTGTCGGATGTTATGTTTGTTGCAACAGCAAATACGATGAATATTCCAGGGCCTTTGCTGGATCGAATGGAAGTTATTCGTTTAGCAGGCTATACCGAAGATGAAAAGATTAATATTGCGATTCGTTACCTGTTGCCTAAGCAGTTAAAAAATAACGGGTTACTAGAGTCTGAAGTAACGATTAGCCAAGATGTTGTTCGTGATATTGTCCGTTATTACACACGTGAAGCGGGTGTTAGGAATTTAGAAAGAGAGATTTCTAAAATCTGTCGAAAAGTTGTTAAAGAGCTTTTATTAAAAGAAAAGCAGGCAATGGTTGAAGTGGGCTCGGATAATTTAAGTGATTACTTAGGTGTAAGGCGCTTTAGTTTTGGTCTAGCAGAGGATAAGAATCAAGTGGGGCAGGTAACAGGTCTGGCGTGGACAGAGGTCGGTGGCGAGCTTCTAACGATAGAAGCGGTTGCTATGCCTGGGAAGGGTAAGCAGACAGCAACAGGGACGCTTGGCGATGTCATGAAGGAGTCTATTGAGGCTGCGGTGACCGTTGTGCGTTCGAGAGCGGCTGCGTTAGGTATTAAAGATGAGGTTTTTCAGAAGCAAGATTTGCATATTCATGTTCCAGAAGGGGCAACACCTAAAGATGGGCCTAGTGCGGGAGCAGGAATGTGTACGGCGATTATTTCTGTCTTAACAGGTATTCCAGTTAGAGCAGATGTGGCGATGACGGGAGAGATTACTTTGCGCGGAGAAGTATTACCCATTGGAGGGTTAAAGGAAAAGTTATTGGCTGCGCATAGAGGGGGAATTAAAGTCGTTTTAATTCCAGAAGAGAATGAAAAAGATTTGGCTGACATCCCTGAAAACATTAAAAATAACATGGAAATAAAAGCAGTGCGCTGGATAGACCAAGTCTTAGATTTCGCTCTACAGCACCAACCCAAGCCGTTAGCCATGAGTGAGGCGGGGATGGAGCTTAGCTTAAAAGAAAAAGCCGGAAAAACGGTTATTGCGCATTAAATTGTGTAGAATACACCTGAAAGGCTTGACAGGGCTTGCACGTAGTTGTTATAAAGTCATCTGGTTTGATGATATGTGCAGTGTTGAGCCAAGCAATATAGATTAATAAATTTCCTTAGGAGCAGAGTAAATGAATAAATCAGAACTTATTGATGCGATGGCAGATGCATCAGAATTAACAAAAGCAGATGCTGGACGTGCACTAGATGCATTTATGTCTTCAGTGACTGACGCATTAAAAAACCAAGATTCTGTAGCATTAGTTGGTTTTGGTACTTTTACAGTTAAAGAAAGAGCTGAGCGTAAAGGCCGTAACCCACAAACAGGTGCTGAGATTACAATTAAAGCAGCTAAAGTACCTTCTTTTAAAGCAGGTAAAAGCTTAAAAGATAGTGTTAATATCTAAAAAGTAGCTTTAAAGATTGCATAAATCTGAAAAGGTATTATAATGGTTTTTCTTTAGTGGGTGATTAGCTCAGCTGGGAGAGCATCGCCCTTACAAGGCGAGGGTCGGGGGTTCGATCCCCTCATCACCCACCACAAAAGATAATGGAGCGGTAGTTCAGTTGGTTAGAATGCTGGCCTGTCACGCCGGAGGTCGCGGGTTCAAATCCCGTCCGCTCCGCCAAATTAAAAAGCCTCGAACAGTGTTCGAGGCTTTTTTTTGCCTAAAATAAAGTTTTAGCCTATTTTTATAGGGTATTGGACTATTTTTCAATTAACAAATGAGCTGGCGGGTTCCGTTTCCACAATTCCCCTAAGCGAAGCATGTCATACCAACCTCAATAAATACTTCTTGTTATAAGGCACTGCGTAACCTCTTTGTTTAACTTTTCTGTCGGTGTGTAGTGAAACCCATCGGCGCGACGTAAAATGATGGGTTTCGAAAAAAGACGCTTTACCTATCCTACGCTAAACCTTACATAACTTTGGGAAGTGGCATCTCTTGTATTGTTGGCTTAGGCCCGTTCTATAGTGAAGAAGACGCATAATTTCCAAATAAGCAGCTTTCAGGTGTACACTCAAAGTATCAAAGTTTGTGCTAGTTCTAATTTTTAGCGATTGATATTAAATTTATTGGAGGAGAGTGTCATGCAAATTGATTTTCATCATGCAGTGACTTATGTTATTGCGCGTGCAGCCGAGTTTAATCACCAAGAAGCGGAAATTATCGCTTATAGCGCACAATATGTTGATGATGCGACTAGCTCAGGCTTAGTGCAGTTTTATTTGGGGGATATTGATAAACCCCAACTAGGGCCTACTTATACACGCATTAGCTCTGCACATAAAATGCTAGATTATCGCAATAATAATGCGCTCGCAAATAGCCGTGTTTGGCTACCTTTCCACTTCCTACCCAGCAATGACGGTTATCAGCAAGATAATACTTGGCAAGCTGGTGAACCTTTTTTACCTCGACTGATTTGCCGACCTAATAGTCCGATTGCCCAGTTAATGGTGAAAAGCTGCATTCAATCACTGAATAACGTAGATTCCTCTAATTTAAATTCGATTGCTTATAGAAAGACATTAAGTCGCTTAGGGATTTCTATGCATGTTTATGCAGATACTTGGGCGCATCAAGATTTTGCTGGCGTTGCTCACCAGTTTAATGAATTGAGTGATATAAAAAGTGTAGACTCTGACTTGGATGATGAGCATGTAAAAAACAGAACTTCTGGCTGGTGGAATAAACTCAAAAGTAAGGTGGCAGGCGATTTCATGCCCTTAGGTCATGGTCCTGCGCTAACGTACCCCGATTTACCTTTCTTAACATGGACATATCAGCGTCCAGAAAAGTGGAGGAGTTATTCGCGAAATTTACCAGTTAGTAGTGAAGGGTATATTACCCGTAATAATGCAGAACTCTTTATTGATGCGGCACAGCATATGTACACTGCGATGAGTGCTTTCCGGCAAGGTAATAGTGCTGTTGATTTAACCGAACCTAAGCAGATGCCAGATGAATATACAGAAAAAATCAGAGCATCTTTTTTAGAATATACCAATACTAAAGCTTCTGAACGCCATAAAGAGTGGGAGAGACAAATTAATAATAACTACTTTCCGTTTAATATGGCGGGCGATAAGTTACATTATGACCCTGAAGAAAAGCAATGGAAATCAGCCATATTAAAAGGTGAGCGTGTCTCTAACTTAGGTTCGCCATTAAATACCATTTGGCATGCAAGTAAAAAGGTTTTATCTGGCTTATTGCCGGAAGCCATTCAGCTTGAATATAACGTGGCTTATCGGTACCCAGACGATAATGCCTTTTTAGAAAGCCAATGGAAGCTATTTCATGATGCATTAATGGAGCACCGTTACAGTGTTTGTCATGATATTTTTCCAAAATTTAATATTTGCGCAAGCTAAGCTTATAAAGCGTTTTTATTTTTTTCCATACTGTTACTGTTGATTTTTTTATCGCCAACGGTATACAGTGGGAGTGAAGAAAATCACTTAGCCTTTTATTCGCTAACGGGTATTTCGGTGTTAGTGGATGCAAGCCAGAAAAAGAAAATTAATGATATCGTGCAAGTGTATAAAACAGCGCAGTTATTTTCAAAAGTAGCGCTAGAAGAATCCATTAACTTTGGGTTTTCTCAAGATAGCTATTGGATAACCGCAAACGTTACCTAGCAAGCTGATGAGCGTGCTATTTTAGGCACGGTTGGTACCGATGTGAGACTGGAAACAAAACCGGTATAGGGGATGCAGTTAATGTCGCCTCACGCTTAGAAACATTGACTAAAAAATATGAGGTTCCAATTTTAATTTCAGATACTGTCTATAACGC
>DAOUSK010000079.1 GCA_030627265.1 Methylococcaceae bacterium | reverse complement strand
GAGGCCTCTCTCGCGGCAACCGGCATAGAGGAGGTATTACAAATAATAATGGTACGATCCATCAAAGTTTTACCTTGCGCATCTTTTAATTGCGGAAATTCGGTAATGGTTTCAACAACTTCACCCGCACGTTCACCACAAGCGACAATAATAACAATATCAACATCAGAATTACGTGAAATTAAATTCTGTAAAACTGTTTTACCTGCACCAAATGGCCCAGGTATGCAGCCCATCCCCCCTTTTGCAATCGGAAAAAAACTATCAATCAATCGTAAATGAGTAATCAATGGTTCATGAGGGTATTTTCGTTGCGCTATATTTTGTTTTAATAAGTGCTGTGGTAAAGCTTTACGTACCGGCCAGCGTTGCTTTAAGGTAATATCTTGCTCTTTACCTGAACTAAGCGTTATTTTTGCAACGGCTTCATTAACAGTTACCGCCCCTTCTTGAATCCATGTAATCGTTGCCTCACCTTGTAAAGCAAACGGCAGCATAATTTTATGGATAAAACCACGCTCTTGCACGGTACCAATCACAGAGCTAGCTTTTAATATTGCACCCGTTTGCACGCAAGGGACAAAACTCCATTTTGCATTTTCATCTAAGGCAGGTAAATCAACACCTCGTGGTAAAAAATAACCAAATTCATTGGCTAATTTATCGAGTGGATTCTGTAAGCCATCATAAACTTGCCCTAATAACCCTGGGCCTAATTCAACGGATAACATTTCTGAGCTTTGCTCAACTAAATCCCCAATAGCAATACCTGCGGTACTTTCAAACACTTGAGCATCTGCCACATTACCATTAATACGCAATATTTCGGCTTTTAGGCGTTCACTATTTTTTGCATCACTACGCTTAGGTAAAATATAAACCACTTCATTTTTAGTCAGCGGTTTATTACTATTTTCTAGGGTCTCTATGGAAACTAAACTATCCTGGACTGAAACAATTTTAGCTGTTGCCTGATTTGGGTTCATTGTTTATTCACTCTGTTTTCAATAACATGACTGGAATTAAATATAATTTTTTCATTATGCATGGGGCGCAGGCCTTTAGCCTGCATCAGTACTTACAAAAGCAGGCTAAAGGCCTGCGCCCCACTCCCGAAAATAATGAAAAGTTACGCTTAAATAATTAGCGCTTGCTCAACCAACAGTTCAAATTGTTGCATGGCTTTTTGTTCGTCATTTTTAGCCCAACGGTTAATAATATCCCAGCGTAAAACATAAATAATAACGGCCTCGAAATCAAAATAATGCCCTTGGCCAATTTTTTCATAATGTTGCCAGCTTAAGTTGAGCAATAATTTTTCTAGGGCGACTGTTTCGTTGGCATTAAATAATTGATTCGCTTCTTTCACCCAAGGAAATCGGTTATTCAAGGTAAAGTCTTCAGTCTGCCAATTTTTTTTAATACGACTAACGACCTCTCCATACCCTTGAAATTCAGCGGCCTCTTTTAAAGAAGGTTTTAATTTCCGGTAACGTATTGCCGCCATAATCGTGCGTATTTGTAATCGCCAAATAACCACATCCTCTAAAAAGTAATTATCTAAAGTACTTAATAGCTGGTCGGCATTTTTTGCTGCTAATTGTGCTTGCTTGATAGAGGGCATTTTTGCCCAGTGTAAAGCCGCTTCTATATTATTTAGGGTCTGTTTATCTTCATCTCTTAATAAACTTAAGTGTCTGTCTAATTGAACACGTGACAAGCTTTTATTTTGTACATCCCATAAAGATAGTGCGTGCGGTGGTAAACTGGCTATCAGCATTGCATAATCTGTTTGGGGGCCAATCATTTAACGATACCTTGTAATAACGCTCTAAACCTTGGCTGAAGGTGCTCTAGTAATAAAGCAGAAAGTGTCTCATCGGTAAATTCAACGGCCATTCCTTCTTCTTTCAAGCGAATTGAAAGCCCAGAGTTCATATCATTGTTTGCGTAAATACTGACGCCTTCACGTAACATATCTGCTGCAATGGCTGCGGTAAAGTGCGTTAATGTCCCTTGTTTTAATTCTTCGGGGTTATTTTTAAGCTCATCAACCCCAACTGCTTTATTCGGTAAAAAAAGACTAATTTCATCCTTTGATTCTAAATCAAGCTGTTCTCTCACTTTTCCCGCTAATTGCAAAATAAGCCGTTCTAAAAAAGCCTCTTGCTCCATCTTTTTTCCAACAACGCGTTGAACATCTTGGCTAAAAGACTCTAACAAGGTATCACGCAATTTTAGTAATACATCACGCATCGCCAATTTTAATGCATCCTCACCTGATTTCTGATGAGCATCCGCGGTTGCTTTTGCCTTAGAAATTAATTGATCTGCTTCTAATTTAGCTTCTTCTACAATCCATGTCGCCCGCTTTTGCGCATCTAATACAATCTTTTCCGCACTTACCTGGCCTGCTTCTACACCTTGTTCCCGTAAGCGTTGAATTAAATTCTCTACCCCTGAAGAGGTTACAGTCTCAGTTTTCATAATCTAACCTTGCGGAATATTAGTGCTAATCACTAATGCAAAAATAAAGGCAAATACCGCAAAACCTTCAACAATCGCTGCAGGTGCAACCGATAAACCGAATATTTCAGGTTTTGCTTTAGACGCTTGAATAGCGGAAGCGCAGCACTGTCCTTGATAAATAGCACTAAACATTAACGCCAATCCTGATAAAACGCCGATACCAAATAAGCCAGGAGCAACTTCAAGAGTAACAGGTCTATTGAGTGTAAACATAACCACAATGCCGTAAATAACTTGTGATGATGGCATGGCAGAAACGCCAACATAACGCCCATAACCACTATCTGTATCTAACATTGCTCCTATTGCGGCTTGTCCAGCAACAGCGCAGCCCATAATACTACCTACTGCCCCTAAAGCCATGGGTGCATATAAGCCGACCCAGCCAAATATTAGTAAAAAATCATTCATTGATAGTCCTCTTTTTTTGAAAATACATGAAAAGGATAGCCTTCATCTGAGACACTCCAGTTATAAAACTCAATAAAATTTAAGCGCAAACCATGCACTACACCACTCATAATACCCAGCATAATATTTAAACTATGCCCAATTAATAAAAGCAAAATAGCGTATAGCACACCTAATCCTGGGTTTGCTTCATAAACTTGTATCGCGAGCTGGTTAAAAGTAACGGCTAATGATGCGCTTGCAAGCCCCAGCGCAAATAAACGCATATAGCTGAGTACATCGCCAAATATTTTTGTGATGCTGCTAAGGTTTTTAATTCCCTCAAATAACCGCCATAATAAATCGGCTGGTCGCTTGATTGCTTTATCACTGCTAAACAATAACAACATAAGCCCTGCAATAGAAAAAAGCGTATAGGCAGTCCAAACTAATAGCGGTGTATTTTCCTCTAGCGAGAGCCATAATAAAAAACCTGCTATCACAAGCATTGCCCAAGCTAACGATGAATAACATCGAACACTAGTTCTTAATTGATATGCCTGTACTAAATTAGCAAAAGCGATATGTGCGACACCCACAAAAATAGAAATTTTCATCATGGTATCAAAATCATTCATATCAATAATTTTCAATAGTCCGATTAAACTTTCCTTATCCGGTGAAAAGCCAAAATAACTGCCCGCTAATATGCCCCAAAGCAATGAGCTGACTAAAGTCACCAGTGTTAACACTCTAAAGCGCATGCCTTTTTTTGATTGCCCCATTTTTTTCCATTTAATCGCTAACACACTTAAAAAAACGGCCGCGTAGCCCGCATCAGAAAGAATCATGGCAAAAAATAGTGCAAAGGAAAAAAAGATCACAATAGAGGGATCCCAACCATAATAGTTAGGCATTTGGTAAAATTTAACAATTTCTTCACCACCCGCAAACGTGGTGGTATTTTTTAATAAGGTGGGGGGCTGCTCACTACCATCTGGCACTTCTACTAAACATGCAAGAGAGTATTTCTTTGCTAATAATTCAATCTTATTGATAACCTCCGTGGAGACCCATGCTTGCAATACAAACAATTCTGTTTCATCACGCGTAATTAAATGCGCTGCTTTTAATTCAGATTCCGTTTTAAATTTTGCTAAATTAAGCATAATTAAAGACATCCAGCGGGTTAAATAATCCCGTTTAGCATAACTATCTTCAATCTCTAAATTGGTTGTTTCTAATTGCTTATTTAATTCAGAAAGCGAGACATCACCGACATGCGTTCTAATAACGGGCATCGCCTTCACTGCTGGCTCTTCTTTTGCCAAAACAACAATATACGCTAAGGTATTACTCTGGTTAATTTGCTGCCAAATTAGGCCTGATTCTTCAACACTTTTCATCAATCGCTTAGGAACGCGGTAAAACCATAAGCAATACCCTAATAAAACACCTTCTTCAGCTAAAACAAAATCTCCCCACAAAGAGACTTCTTTAATTCGCTCTTCTAAAAAATCACGTTGCTCTGATAGTGTTAATAAATTAGTTTTCAGCGCTAAAATTTCAGCAATGGTCTTATCAAAATTAAAACCTTGCTCTTGGCGAACTTGATGACGTTTTTTATCCGCTGCTTGTAAATACTTTAATGCACTTAAAGCTTTATCGATCCCTGATATTTCGGGAGTAGTTACGGTTTTATCTTTACTTTGAAAAGGTATAAGGTGAGCAACGCCTAAGACTTGTAAATCTTGTAGGATAAGTGATTTATCTTTAAAAATACCACAGAGGCTAATTTTATTTAAAGCAACAATACTCATAAACCGGCCTCGCTAATTTTCAAACGTTTTTGCTTAGTACTTTTAGCTCGCACGACAGCTGCGGTTTCCATATCTGAAAGATAAATTCTTATTTTACGTATGTTTTGTTGTGCCTTAGGGATTAGAACTTTATCGAATAAATTGACTCGTTGCGTAATTTTACGCAAGGCAAAATTAAGCGCTTCAACTCGCTGTTCTTTAACTTGTTGTTCAACTTTTAAACGCAGCATTTCCTTTAATTGAATAACTAGCTGGTCGACCCAGTGTGGCTCAGAAAATAAAGAATACTCTTTTACTTCAATTTCTAGGTGTTGAATGACAGGTAAATGCACGCCAACAATATTTTCTTCTACAAACTCTATTTTTTTCAAATTAACTAAATTTTTTACATCAATACTTGTATCCGCAAGCATTGGCAACATAACAGAACTCTGCTGGTAACATTCAGCTATTTCGATTTTTCCCTGTTCGACAAGCAGCTGTGCTTTTTTACGTTCTATTGCCAATTGTTGCCTTTTTAAATCTAAAGAAGGTAAATACTGACGATAGCGTTTTAATTCAGCTGTTTCCTTACTTAAGGAAGATTTACTATAAGCAAGTCTAGCCATTATCTTGATTCACTTTAGGAAAGTATTTATCAACTAAATTTTGCTTCATCAACAATTCAGTTTCATCAAAGCACTCGGCTAAGGTTTGCCAGCATAAGTCTAACGCTTCCTCTAAAGGTATAGATACATCAAGACGCATAAAGCGTGTTTTAAATAAATCACCAAATTTTAATAATTTTTCATCAAATTCAGATAAATCGAATGCCATTGCTTGTTTTTGCTCAGCTTCTGTAGAACCCGCATAAAAGCGAATCATGGTATTCATAATTTGCGCATGATCTTCACGTGTTTGTGAGCCAATAACATGCTGTTTTAAGCGGGACAAAGAACCAAAAGGGTCGAGTATTCCATCATGTAAATAAAACTGCCCTTCTGTAATATACCCTGTATTATCAGGAACCGGATGAGTCACATCTCCGCCTGGCATGGTGGTAACCGATAAAATAGTGACCGACCCTGCCCCTTTATAATCACAGGCTTTTTCATAGCGCCTAGCTAGTTGGGTATATAAATCGCCCATATATCCACGATTTGCAGGGACCCGTTCCATCGAGATACCCACCTCTTTCATTGCATCCGCGTAAGCCGTCATATCTGTTGCTAACACTAAAACCCGCTTGCCTTCTTCTACGGCAAAACGCTCTGCAACAGCAAGCGCCATATCTAACACTAATAAGCGTTCAACAATAGGATCTGATGCTAAATTACAAAACATGACGGTTCTAGCAAATACTCCCGCCTCTTCAAATTGCGTACGGAAGTAGTGATAGTCATCAAAAATCAGCCCTAAACCTGCAAATACCACAACTTCAGCATCGGCTTGTATGCCAATTCTAGCTAAAAAAGCATTATAAGGTTCACCTGAGACAGAAAAAATAGGGATTTTTTGGCTCTCAACCAAACAATTGAAAACATCAATCATAGGCACATTGGTGCGAATCATTTTTGACGCCAACATGCGCTTCATTGGATTGACCGATGGCCCATCAATATCTGCTTTAGGATCATGTTTTAATTCGGAGCCGCCATCAATAGGCTCACCTAAGCTATTAAAAACTCGTCCTAATATATTGGGGGAATAAGTCACTTTCATCGCAGAGCCTAAAAAGCGTATTGATGCTGCGTTAGATATTCCCTGCGTGCCAGAAAAAACCTGTAGTGAGATCTCATCCCCCGCTATTTTGATAACTTGAGCTAAAGAATGGGAGTCAACATCTTCAACAATTGCTAAATCACCAAACCGCGTGACTGCATCAGTAATTTCCTCTCCTTCTGCCACCCGTACCGTTATAATATTCCCTATAATAGATAAAATATTATGGTGTCGGACCATTTGCCTTATCATTTGCCACTCCAAGTTAGCTTATTCGTTACTGCTTATATACTCACCTTTTAAGAGTAGCAGTTTTTTGTAACAAACGTAACCTTAATCATGATTAAATTGATTGCTCAACAAATTGCCAGCTTACGCTTAGAGATAGAAAAATATAATCAGCACTATTATCAATTAGATAAGCCTCTTGTAACGGATGCTGAATACGATAGGAAGCTACGAGAGTTACGCCAACTTGAGCAAAAAAACCCCGAATTGCCTCAGGAAAACTCACCCACTCAAACAGTGGGTTCAACAGCCCTATCTTCATTCACAAAAGTCACTCACGAAGTCGCTATGTTATCGCTAGATAATGTTTTTTCAGGCGAAGAAATGAATGAGTTTATTGAGCGCATCAACAACCGCCTAAAAAGAGTAGTAAAGCTGAAGTTTTGTGTAGAGCCTAAATTAGATGGCTTAGCCATTAGCTTATTATATGAAAATAGTATCTTAATTCGAGCTGCAACACGTGGTGATGGTGCTATTGGTGAAGATGTTACCTTAAATGTTAAAACCATTAAAAACATCCCCCATAAACTAATCGGGGAGCACATTCCTGCTCGTTTAGAAGTGCGCGGTGAAGTGGTTATGCCCACTGCTGCATTTGAGAAGTTCAACCAAACTGCTATTGCAAATGATGCCAAAGCCTTTGTAAACCCACGAAATGCAGCAGCTGGTAGCCTACGTCAATTAGATTCCAGTATTACTGCCACTCGTCCTTTAGCTTTTTATAGTTATGGTGTTGGTATTATTGAGCAAGGTGAGTTAGCGAATAGTCATTACCAACGATTACAGCAATTAAAATCTTGGGGCTTGCCTTTAACAAATGAAGTTCAATTAAAAGAAGGCGCAAAAGGTTGCTTAGATTATTACCAATACCTCTTAGAAAAACGTTCTGATTTAACCTACGAAATAGATGGTATTGTTTATAAGATTGACGATATCGATTTACAGGAAGAATTAGGTTTTGTTGCTCGCGCGCCACGCTGGGCAATTGCGCATAAATTTCCTGCTCAAGAAGAACACACGACTTTATTAGATGTCGAATTTCAGGTTGGTAGAACGGGAGCTATCACCCCTGTTGCAATTTTACAGCCAGTTTTTGTCGGTGGTGTAACTGTCAGTCGTGCGAGTTTGCACAATGCAGATGAAATCAAACGTTTAAATATTAAAATTACTGATACTGTTATTATTCGTCGCGCTGCTGATGTTATTCCGCAAATAGTCAAAGTTCAATCTAGCAACCCTGAAATCAGTAAAAACATTATATTTCCTGATGTATGCCCCGTTTGCCAGTCTGAAATTGAACGCATCGAAGATGAAGCCATTGCGCGTTGCACGGGTGGACTCTATTGTGCAGCACAACGCAAAGAAGCCATTAAATACTTTTCTTCCCGTAAAGCGATGAATATTGATGGCTTAGGCGAAAAAGTGGCGGAACAATTAGTAGATGAAGAGTTAATTAATACCCCTGCCGATTTATTTAATCTAACTTCTGAACAATTAATCCCTTTAGAGCGCATGGGTGCAAAAAAAGCTGAAAATTTACTGTTTGCGATTGAAAATAGCAAACAAACACATCTTGCTAAATTTATTTTGGCATTAGGCATTAGAGAAGTGGGCGAAGCCACTGCAAAAAATTTAGCACAGCATTTTTTAACACTCTCAGCTATTCAGGAAGCAAGCACTGAAGAGCTTTTAAAGGTTGATGATGTGGGTGAAATTGTTGCTAAACATATTCGTGCTTTTTTTAAGCAAGTACATAACCAAGAAGTCATTCAAGCGTTGTTAAATGCAGGTATACATTGGCCTGCATTACAAAAACAAGCTGGACATGAATTACCTTTACAAGATAGAACCTTTGTTTTAACGGGTACTTTAGTGCAAATGGATAGATTAGAAGCTAAGCAAGCTTTGGAGGCATTAGGGGCAAAGGTATCAGGCAGTGTTTCTAAAAAAACAAATTATCTTGTTGCGGGGGAAGCGGCTGGTTCTAAATTAACTAAAGCACAAAATCTAGGGGTGGAAATTTTAAGTGAAGAAAATTTACTGCTACTCTTACAAAAAAGGGACTCTTAATCACTTAAGAGTCCCTTTTTTGAGAGCTATAATAACTCACTCTAAACGCTAAAATTAATTTAGTCTTATTATTAAAGGCAGAATAACAAACCAATGGTTTATGTATGCCTATAAAGACAACATTACCTTTAATAACAAGCTGGATATAGTTGCGTAGTTTTTAGGAATAAGGCATCTAATTTTTGTGTCGGAAATCATTGGGGGGATTATAGTTCAATAGTTACTAAGGCTGTTGAATCACAATATAAGATACATTATTACCCGCATATTGCGGCTGATACCATGTCGATCCACATTGCTGGTAAGCGATACCACCTCGAATAACAGTGACACACCCTGCAGGCACCGTGTTTACTATCGAACCGATAACTGCCGCAGTAACAGCAATTGTCGCTCCAACCGCTAAACCTCTTGCAACAGGGTGATAATAACGGCCACGATTATTTACATTAACGTTAACATTGGTATTGCGATTAACATTCGTGTTGCGGTTGCGATTAACATTATGATTGGTATTTCTATTATGATTCACCGACGACCGTGAATTTCTTCGGGCATCCGCTTGTTCTGGAACAAGTAACAAGACCATTGCCACAGATAAAATAGGGGCCCATAACTGCACTGGTTTTTTCAATTTAATCATCATTTATTTATCCTTGTTTACTTATCTGTTTTCACTTTACCAAAGGCAATTTTTTGATCACTCTCTTTGGCGGAAAAAGTATAATTTTGGCTACTCAAATCAGGTGATGTATTCCATTTCATTATTGATACATGCTGAAGTTGGGCTTCACTATTTTTTTCAGTAATAACTAATTTAAGTGGCAGTGGCGTGCCATCACGTTGAATACAAATTTGCCAGTCTATTTCTTTTTCGCGAAATGCAAAATGATTACAACTGACTCCATTGACCTTATCTACCCCAACAATAATCGCTTCATCTACATTTAACGAAGATCCTTCCTTCGCCCCCCAAAGAAACAAATCTGCAAGAGGTATATCTATGTCATAGTCACCTTTAGCTGTCTGAACAAGACTTTTCAGCGTTGCTGGTGCTGAAAAAGAGGCAAAATAACCAAGCTCAGGCGTATAAATAGTAAACGCATCGCCATCAAAGTAAAACTCACGCTGCGTATATTCCGTGGCCACTGTTGCCCGTAGCTTTGATGGTTTTTCTACGTTTAACTCTGCCGTTTTATGCAGTAATATTTTTTGTCCATTATCTAAAACCTCATCAAAACTAATATCAGTGGTCACTGTAAATTTCTTTAATGAGCGTAAATATTCAGACATTTCAGACATTGCCTGTAGCGCTGTTGCTTTTTCATTGATTGATTGGCTATCAACTATATCAGTCATTTCTGGAGCGACTGTTTTGTCTGCACTAACCAAACTACAGCTAGCTGTTAAACCTGCGGCGATCAGCAAGCTTATGGATTTTTTCTTAATCATATTGGTATCCTTTTTATCATTAATATATTCATACTGCGCATCGGTATAATGAACAAGCGCAATACGGAGTTTTGTAAAAATAAATTAACCCCCGTATTACCCTATATTCTGTGTAATCAGTCGTGATTATTCACTAACTCCTTGGAACGGAGTCCAGTCTTATCTACTCCCAGAATATTATTTTTAGCCGTATACGATTCATATAACGCAATCATACTTTTTAATTTTTCTGGATGTTCTTGTTCCAGCGGG
>DAOUSK010000146.1 GCA_030627265.1 Methylococcaceae bacterium | reverse complement strand
TATCCTGAAAATGACAGCAACACCTTTGAACTCTTATCTAATCGTGGAAATATTGTTGTCGTTGCAGATGAAGCGCATCGTAGCCAATATGGGTTTACGGGCAGAATTGATGATAAAGGCAATATCAAATACGGTAATGCAAAATATATGCGTGATGCTTTACCTAATGCGACTTACATTGGGTTTACTGGAACACCTATCGAAAAAGAAGATAGAGATACGCAAAAGGTTTTCGGGCATTACATTGATATTTACGATATAGCCCAAGCGGTAGAAGATGGGGCTACCGTTCCTTTAAGTTATGAGAGTCGGCTGGTTAAGATTAAGTTGAATGAGGGTATCAGTAAAAAAATTGATGGTTTGGTTGATGGTATTAGTGATGCAACAGAAGAACAAATTGAAAAAGGTAAAAAGAAAAATGCACAAATTAATGCGGTAGTTGGACATCCAGACCGTTTAAAAGATATTGCTAAAGACATCGTTGAACATTTCACTAAACGGCAAGAAGTGTTTGAAGGCAAAGGGATGATTGTCAGTATGACGCGTTCTTGTGCAGTGGATTTGTATGCGCAAATAATCGAATTAAAACCTGAATGGCATGATGATAATTTAGATAAAGGGTGTATTAAAGTCGTAATGACCAGCGCCTCTGATGACCCCGCAAAATTTCAGCCACATCATACCAATAAGAAAGACCGTAAATTATTAGCCGCACGATTAAAAGATAGCCATGATGAGTTGAAGTTAGTTATTGTGCAGTCTATGTGGCTAACAGGGTTTGACGCGCCACCCTTACACACACTTTATATTGATAAGAAGATGCAAGGGGCGGCATTGATGCAAGCTATCGCGCGTGTTAATCGAGTGTATAAAGATAAGCCTGGCGGGTTAATTGTTGATTACATCGGTATCGGTCAGGATTTACGTTCTGCTATGAAAACCTATACTGAAAGTGGTGGTGCAGGGTGTGTTGCCCCTGATATTGAGGAAATCATCGATGGAATGAATGCTAAGTTTGAAGTCGTGCATCAGATGTTTCATGGGTTCGACTATCACAACTTCTTTTCAGCACCAACAGGTGAAAAACTTAAAATTATATTAGCTGCACAGAATTTTATTCTTAATGATGAAAAGCTAAAAGATAGGTTTGTCGCTGAAACAACCGCTTTATCTAAACTGTATGTGATGGCTGTTCCCAGTGATGCATCAGAAGAAATAAAAGATGAAATTGCCTTCTTCCAAGCCATTAAATCAAGAATTAATAAGTTTGAACCGAGTGGTGGTAAAACAGATATTCAGGTTAATACGGCTATCAAGCAAATTGTTGATGATGCATTAAGTAGTGAGGGTGTGGTCGATATATTCGAAGCAGCAGGTGTGAGTGCGCCATCATTGGATATTTTATCTGAAGAGTTTTTGCTTGAAGTTAAGAATATGCAGCATCAAAACCTTGCCTTTGAATTACTCAAGAAACTGCTAAATGAAGATGTAAAAATCAGAAAACGTAAAAATAAGACCCAAGGTAAAAAGTTCTCTGATATGTTGGCTAGTGTCGTTAAGCGCTATCACAACAACCAGATTGATACTGCTCAAGTGATTAAAGAGTTATCTGAAATCGCACGAGAGATGAAGTTAGAAGATAGCGCAGCAGGTAAATTAGGCTTAACCCCTGAAGAGTATGCTTTTTATACTATCCTAGCTGAAAACAGCTCTACCGAGTTTTTAGAAGACCATAAGATGAAGGAATTGATACATTTAATTGTTGAAATTATTCGTAAAAATGCAACGGTAGACTGGAATAAACGGGACGATGTTAAAGCTAAGTTAAGGTTATTAGTAAGAAAGGTTTTAATGAAATATGGTTATCCGCCTGATGTTGCTAGGCTTGAGGCTGATAGGGTTTTGGAACAGAGTGAGTTGCTGGCTGGTGAGTTGACGGGGGCTTAAATTGTAATCGTCTAATAAATCAGGACGCTTCTAAAGGCTAATTTATAATGTCGCCAGAGGTGAACATGAGTAACAAAAACAAACAAACAAAACCTAAATACACAACAGATGATTTAAGCTTGGCTATTAGGCAACAATTAGCTTAACCGATAGTTACGCTAATTTAAACCAGCTCTACCAGAGCACAGTGACATCATCATATTGCTCAAATTTTGTATCAGCACTAATAATTGGCATATTCTCTTCTAAAGATTGTGATAATAGCAGTCGATCAAATGGATCGTTGTGATGCCTCGCCAAATCACTCAGCCGGTAAATATGTTCAAGTTGAATTCCTAATAGTTGCAGCTCATTATCTTGTTGCTGTATGCGAACCATTTCAGCAATTGAGACTTCAAAACTCAATTTTCCTAATTGATTTTTAATTTGCATTTCCCATATACTAGCCATACTGAGATACATCTGATTGCTTTCATCACTACAAAGATCAAATGCTATTTTGCTTAACTTCTCTGGCTGAGTATCAAGCCAAATAAACACATGAGTATCTAATAAAACATTTATTCATCATCGCCAAGCCAAAAACTATCCGCTAAAGAATTATCAAAATCATCAGATACCTTAATTAGCCCTTTATGCTGACCAAAAGTACGTGTTTTTTTATGCGTTAACTTACTTGCTTTAGAAGAAATTGGTTGACTCTGTAGGTGAGAGATATACACCTTCAGGGCATTTTCAATCGTTTCTTCCGCACTATAATGATGCCCTAATTCTTGAGCCGCTTTGTATAAACTTTCATTGTTAATAGAAACATTAATCATGGACAATCCTTATTAATCAGTTATGCGCAAAATATACCACATACCGACAGTCGTTTTATTTATATCTAGCCGCTTGGACTTCGCGGCCAACCTTAATATTAAGGTACAATTTATTTGTTTTTATTCAGCTAAAGTAGCTTCATAAACCCGTAACAAGAGTAACCTTCATAAAAATTTCAACCATTTTTTAATAATTGTTACATATGTTACGCTGTTTTTTAAAGAGCTAGATAAACAGAAGTATAGATGATTTAAGATTGGTTGATAGCCAAGCATTGATGATTATCAGCAAGTACTGATTTGGTGTGGTTACACTATTTAAAAGAGCAATATCCATGTGGTTAAATGACAATAAAATAAACGCAACTGAGATACGTACTTACCGAGAGTCTTTATTGCGCGCTACACCGAATTATATTGTGATTGATAACTTATTTAATGAAGAAAAACTTAACCAAGTATTGAACCTTTTGCAGAAAAAACATCGTTGGCAAACACAAAAACACACTTATTCGGCTTTATACGTCGATAATGAACAGTGGCAAACAACTCATATTGAAGAGCGCTTTGTACAGCGTGAAATATGGCAACGTGAAATTAACCAATCTGATTGCGCTGACACCAGTATCGCGCAAAATTTTTTGGACTTTTTACGTAGTAAAGAGTTCATGGCGGTGTTATCGCGCATTTTTAATGTAACAATCACTGATATTAACGTCGCTACCCCAGGCATTAATACTAACTTTTTTCGCCTTGGCACTAAAGACTTTGTAAAACAACATGCTGACGATTCGCCTGGAAGAGAAATTTGCATGCTCTTGTATTTAAATAAAGGCTGGAATATCAATTCTGGGGGTGAGCTGGTGTTTATTGGTAAGGACGATAAACAAGTCAGCATCGCACCATTATATAACCGTTGTGTTTTGTTTAATCCTTCATCAATAGGCTCTGAACATTGGGTAACCATGCTAAATTCTCAAGCATCAATTGAATATCGATACAATGTGGTAAGTTGGTATTGGTCAGAGTAATTCCCTTTCTAAAATACACCTACCTCAGATAAAATTACCTTGAAAAACACCGTTAGTAAGTAATAAAGGAAAACAATATGTTATTATTTCCCGCTCATTTTTAAATCCTCATTAAACTGACCCCTTAGTCACTTTCTATCATTACCAAACCACAAAATGAATAAAAAAATTGAATTATTAGCCCCCGGCGGCGATGTTGAAGCCATTAAAGCAGCGATTGTTGCGGGTGCTAATGCCGTGTACTGCGGCTTAGATAATTTCAATGCTCGCAACAGAGCATCTAACTTGTCTTTTGATGATTTACCGGGCATTTTACACTTGGCTCACCAGCATGATTGTGAGGTATTTTTGACCCTAAACGTGGTTATTTTAGAACAGGAAATTGCTAGTTTAATTAAGCTTCTAAATAAACTCGTTAACACCAAAATCGACGGCATTATCGTGCAAGATTTGGGTGTTTTCAACTTAGTTAAAAAGCACTTCCCTACATTAAAGATTCACGCTTCAACACAGCTAACAACGCATAACGAAGGACAAATAAAGTTTCTTGCAAAAATTGGCGCAACACGGGTTAATTTGTCACGAGAACTTAATATCGATGAAATAAAATCATTAACCTCAGTTGCCCATCAACATGACTTGTTAACCGAAGTGTTTGTACACGGAGCCTTATGCGTTGCTTTTTCTGGTCAGTGCTACTCTAGCTCAGTCAGTGTGGGTAACTCTGGCAACCGTGGCAGTTGCAGCCAAGCCTGTCGTGATGAATATGAAATCACAGAAGCAGGCGCTAAGTACCCACTTAATCTAAAAGATAATTCTGCCTATTTTGATCTTCCAGCACTGGTTGATGCAGGGGTTGATTCTCTGAAAGTTGAAGGTCGAATCAAAAATGCACACTATGTCTATACCGTTGTTGATACTTG
>DAOUSK010000052.1 GCA_030627265.1 Methylococcaceae bacterium | reverse complement strand
GTTCAAGATGTTGATAAGCATGTGCCTGAATTACAATACTTGTTAGACCCTTTACGTTTTATTCCTGACTGGCGACGTGATGATTTGATGATTAGCTACGCACCAGAATTTGGTAGTGTGGGGCCGCATACGGATAGCTATGATGTGTTTTTATTGCAAGCAATGGGAACACGGCAGTGGCAAATTATGGAGCTAGCCATTCATGAGGCTGTCTTAGTCGAGGGAATTGAATTACAAATATTACAAGAATTTAAAGCGGATCAAAGTTGGGAGTTACATCCTGGTGATATGTTATATCTACCGCCCCATATTGCGCATCATGGTGTTGCTTTAAATGAATGCATGACTTTTTCTTTTGGTTTTCGTGCGCCAAAAAAGATTGAGCTTTTAGATGCCGTTGTTGATAGCTTGTTAGAAAATTCACAGGCTAAAGATTTGTATGCAGATCCTGATTTGCGTATTGGAAAAAATGCGGCAGAAATAGATCAACAATCGGTAGATCGAGTAAAGCAATTGTTGCATCAAGCGATTGATGAGGCAGAGCCTCTGTTAGCTAGCGTATTAGCAAAATTTGTAACAGAAACGAAACCTTGTTTAGAAAATTTGGCGGCAGAATATGTGAGCGAGGCAATGACGGCTGATGATCTTGATAGGTTATTTGAACGCGGCGAGCAATTACAGCGTAATGTCTATTTTCGCCTTGCATGGATAAAGGAGAAAGAGGGTGGCGTTTTGTTTATGGCAGGCGAGCCTTATCCTGTCGATGATAACGGCGTGCAATTTTTATCCTTATTGACAGAAAAAGCATTTTTAAATGAGCAAGATTGGTTATTAATAAAAGATAACACTTCAGTTACCAAAGTAATGTTACGGTTAATTGCAGAAGGTGGCTGGTTTTGGTTGCTTGATGAGTAAGTTGGTGTTTTAATTTGACTTTATACTGTAATTTAAAGGTCAAGAACATAATGATAATAAAAAAATACTTGAGAACTTTATGTCTAATGCTAGTGGGGCTGCTATTAAGTGGTCAGTTATTAGCAGCAACTGATGATTTAACATTGAGAAGGACAACCTCCAATGTGCTGATAGAGGAAGGTAGCGCGAAAAGCTCGGTAGAATTAACGCAGCGGCAAAATATTTCACTGACTAATTTTATCCCTTTGGCTTTTCTTGTTGTGGCAGGTGCATTTATTTTTAGAAAAGAAGATGAACCTGTAGAAAAGAAAAACCATACAGCCAAGGCTATTGTTAAAAAAGAAGCTGTTGTGGTGGCAAAGAAAGAACCGCTCAAAAAAGTAGAAAAAGAAGTACCAAAAGCAGAGGTAAAGCCTGAGGTTGTCGCCAAAGCTAAAGTGAGTACTATTGCTGAAAATAATGAGATAAAGGATTTATCCATTGGGCAGGAACAGTGTCAATCGACAACAGCTAAGAAAACACGTTGTAAAAGAAAGGGTGCTTTAGAGCGCTTGGAGGTAACGATACAAAATAAAAAATATCGTTATTTATCTTGTCGACAGCATAGTAATAACTTTAAACCTTATGCTGGCAATATGGCATAGTGGAATTGGTGGGGCGCAAACAGCGCCCCTTTTTATGCTTGATTTAACAGCCCCAACGTAAACTCGCGGTATGTACAGGCGCATCCCATAAAGCGGTTAATTCATCATCCAATAGCGTTAAAGTAATAGAAATACCCGCCATATCTAATGAAGTTGTATAACTTCCGACTAACGATCTAATGATTTTTACGCCACGTTTTTGCCAATAAATTTCAGCTAAATCGTATATTAAATATTGCTCCATTAAGGGCGTGCCACCTAAGCCGTTAATATGTAATAAAGCTGATTGCCCGGCTTTAGGCTGTAAATCTTCATGAATAGCGCTGGCGATGATGTCTACGATTTCGCTTGCTGACCCTAGCGGTAAGGTTTCGTGTCCACGTTCACCATGAATACCAACACCCATTTCCATTTCAGAGTCGGTAATATTAAAAGTAGGTTTTCCAAGTGCAGGTACAGTGCAGCTAGATAATGCGACCCCCATAGATGCGGTATTAGTGTTGGTGCGTTCAGCGATGCCTTTACATTCCTCTAGAGACGCGCCTTGTTCTGCCGCTGCACCAGCCATTTTTTCTACCATTAAAGTACCTGCAACACCACGCCTTCCAGTGCTGTGGTTTTTAGGTAAAGATACATCATCATTGACTAAAACAGAGACGTTTTCAGAATCAATCATCTCAGCGGCAATCTCAAAATTCATTACATCGCCTGCATAATTTTTCACGATAAATAAAACGCCAGCATCCCCTGTAATTGCTTCGGTTGCAGCAAGCATTTGGTCTGGAGTAGGAGAGGTGAAAATTTGTCCGGGACATGCCGCATCTAACATCCCCTTGCCAATAAAACCTGCATGCAAAGGCTCATGTCCCGAACCGCCACCCGAAATAAGGCATACTTTATTATTTGCTTTGCTTGATTTTCGGCTGATAAAGCAAGGCTCTGAATTTAGGGTGATGATATCAGCATGTGCTTTTGCAAAGCCTTGTAGGCTTTCATCAAATAGTGAATCGGTTTGGTTAATGAACTTTTTCATAAGATAACTCCTGAAGAAAGAAGGGGGAGGTATAGCAATCTCCATAAATAATGATTGTCATGGTCGTTATTACCGGAACCTACCCAGTCAAACGGTCACTGCCATTAGGTTAAGAGTAATACATCATGGTACGCTGGCTTCAGCCTGCTTTCTATCTGAAAATAGCAGGCTGAAGCCAGCGTACCAGAACAACCCCTCCCCCTTAACTTAATGGCAGTGAGTCAAACGGTGGCATAAGATTAATTGGGGTCTAAGTGATTATTATAAAGATTTGTGTCGATGCTTGGCTGAAAAATACGCAAGAATGGCTACCTATGTTAGGTAGCTAAGTATAAGCATAAAGCTAAAGGATTGATATTAAACTGTGTTATATAGCTTATTAAATAGTGTTAAATAACGTATTTGATATAATTAGTTCAAATTATACTCTTTAACGAGATGATCATTATGGCTGCAATATTAAATTTTTATCGATCTATTTTTACCCAAGAACGCCCCACGTCTCTTGCTGCCTCTAAGCTGCAAGATTATGACCTGAACGGAAAGCAAGATGCTTTAGATGCGGTAGATGCGGTAGATATATTGGTTAAGTATAAAACGCTAGTTCATGAATTTACCGATGAAATTATTGAGTTTTGGCCTTTGCCACAAAAAGTGATGCGCCGTTATCATTTTGATGATGCAGAACAGTTAAATGAATGGCTAGATGGTCTTTCATAAAGTTAAGCGCGATGATACAGGATGTGCTGAGGAACGAAGCGCATCGTTTGTGTGATAGTGTGATGCGCCTGCTATCGTTAGCGCATTCTATATAGTCTTAAATTCAGTTGTGCTAATCAGTACGCGCTCTTACATTGCCAAGTATAATAACGCCTTTATGATTATTTTCAGACCGTGTTATGAGCTTATTATTCAACCTTTCACAACGAAGTTCACAGTGCATTGATACCATTAATGAGCAAATAGGCCGCTCAGTTTCTTGGCTAAGCTTAGTTATGGTATTAGTTGTTTTTTGTATCGTGGTTTTACGTTATCTATTTGATGCAAGCTGGGTGATGATGCAAGAATCCGTCATCTATTTGCACAGTCTGATTTTTATGTTGGGTGCTTCCTATACCTTAAAGCACGATGGCCATGTGCGCGTGGATATTGTCTATCAGCGCTGTAGCACCACAACAAAAGCATGGATAGATTTATTAGGCTCACTTTTTTTATTACTGCCGGTGGCATGCTTTATTTTATGGGCGAGCTGGGAGTACGTGGCTGATTCATGGGAAATTTTAGAATCCTCACGCAATTCAGGCGGGTTGCCTTTAGTTTACTTGCTTAAAAGCTGCTTAATACTCATGTCTGGTTTACTCGTTTTACAAGGTCTCTCTTTAATCCTAACAAAAATAAATTACCTAGTAGGCGCTAAACATGGATAGTTATATGGCTTTATGGATGTTTGCCGCCGTTTTTGTGGTTTTATTATCAGGTTACCCTGTGGCTTTTGTGCTGAGTGGAACAGCGTTGATTTTTGCCGGCTTAGGGTTGGCATTAGATAATTTCGATGCGGATTTTTTAGCCGCGATGCCTAATCGCTTATTCGGTATTATGAATAATGAAACGCTGATTGCTGTGCCGTTATTTGTTTTTATGGGCATCGTATTAGAGCGCGCAAAAATTGCAGAATCTTTATTGGAAGCGATGTCAGAGTTATTTGGCTCTTTGCATGGTGGCCTAGGAATTGCCGTCACTATTGTCGGTATGTTGATGGCAGCAAGCACAGGCATAGTCGGTGCAACGGTTGTTACCATGGGTTTGTTATCTTTGCCTACTATGCTGAAACGTGGATATGATCCATCCATTTCTTGCGGCATTATTTGTGCATCAGGAACCTTAGGGCAAATTATTCCGCCATCGATAGTCTTGGTTTTATTAGGTGATGTGATTTCCACCGCTTATCAGCAAGCACAGTTGGATATGGGTATTTTTGCACCTGAG
Organism: Methylococcaceae bacterium; assembly: GCA_030627265.1. Lineage (GTDB taxonomy): Bacteria > Pseudomonadota > Gammaproteobacteria > Methylococcales > Methylomonadaceae > Methyloprofundus. Next base: position 11,076 of record DAOUSK010000052.1, on the reverse strand, counting down.
ACTGTTTCCGTGGGTGATTTATTTGCTGGTGCGTTAATCCCTGGTTTATTGCTGGTACTGCTTTATATCATTTATATTTTTATGGTGGCATGGATAAAGCCAGATAAATTACCTAAGCCAGAAAAAACAAAAGAATATGAAAAAGGTTTTTATGCACGTGTCTTTAAAAGCTTATTACCGCCTCTGTTATTAATATTATCGGTATTAGGCTCAATTATAGGTGGTTTAGCAACACCCACAGAAGCTGCTGCTGTTGGTGCGGTGGGCGCGCTGATACTGGCTTATTTAAAGGGGGCATTAAATAAAAGTGTGCTGGAGGATATTACCCGCAATACCACGCAAGTCACCAGTATGGTTTTTATGATATTAATTGGTGCTGCCTTATTTTCCCTCGTGTTTAGAGGCTTTGAAGGCGATGAGCTTATTATTGAGTTACTGTCAGATTTACCCGGCGGCAAATTTGGTGCTTTGTTTATTGTGATGGTTGTTATGTTTTTCTTAGGATTTGTTTTAGATTTTATTGAAATTACCTTTGTTATCGTACCGATTGTTGGTCCTGTTTTATTAGCGATGGGGGTTGACCCTGTTTGGTTAGGCATCATGATAGCCTTAAATTTACAAACCTCATTTTTAACACCACCCTTTGGTTTTGCCTTGTTTTACTTACGCGGGGTTGCGCCTAAAGAAGTCACCACGGGGCAAATTTATAAAGGAGTTTTGCCTTTTATTTTAATTCAGCTATTTTTACTCGCAATTTTGGCTTATTTTCCATTACTTGCGACATGGCTACCTTCTTTTATTTATGGGTGATGTTATGATATTTTCTAAATTTTTAGTTATTTTAATTTGTGGATTATTGCTGGGTGCCTGTGGCCAAACAGGTCCTTTAGTAATGCCGCTAGAAACAGACACACAAGAGACGCATTAATGGATTATTTTAATTATCGTGATACTAGCCTTTTTGCAGAAGATATTGCGGTCGATACGATTGTCGCTGAGCATGGCTCGCCTTGCTATATTTACTCCAAAGCAACGCTGGAAAGACATTGGCATGCATTTGATTCCGCTTTTTCTCAGCAAAAACATTTAATCTGTTATGCCGTTAAAGCCAATTCAAATATTGCTATTTTAAATACCTTTGCGCGTTTAGGTTCAGGCTTTGATATTGTTTCTTTAGGCGAGTTACAGCGCGTACTTGCGGCAAAAGGGGATGCTAAAAAAATTGTTTTTTCGGGAGTAGGCAAACGGGAAGATGAGATTAAGGCTGCTTTAGAAGTTGGCATACGCTGCTTTAATATTGAAGTAAAAGGGGAGCTAGATAGAATCAATAAAATTGCGGGTGAACTCGGTGTTAAAGCGCCGGTTTCATTTCGTGTTAATCCTGATGTTGATGCAAAAACACACCCCTATATTTCGACAGGCTTAAAAGAAAATAAGTTTGGCATCAATATTGACGACGCTTTGCTTGAATATCAGCGTGCGGCTGCAATGGAGCATATTGAAATTGTCGGCATTGACTGTCATATTGGTTCACAGTTAACAGAAACACGTCCCTTTTTGGATGCTTTAGATCGCGTACTAAAAGTTATTGCCGCTTTAAAAGCGGAAGGTATCCTATTACACCATCTCGATTTAGGCGGTGGTTTAGGTATTTGTTACGATGATGAAAAGCCCCCTGAGCCAGCAGAATACGTGGCTGCAATTTTAGAGCGTTTAGGTGATAATGATTTAGAAATCTTATTGGAGCCAGGGCGGGCGATTGCAGGTAATGCGGGTATTTTAGTCACTAAAGTGGAATACTTAAAGCCAACTGAATATAAAAACTTTGCTATTGTTGATGCGGCAATGAATGATTTAGTACGTCCCTCACTTTATAGTGCATGGCAGGCGATTATTCCTGTGCAATTAGAGAGTCAGGCAGAAAAGAAAGAATGGGATATTGTTGGGCCAGTGTGTGAAACAGGTGACTTCTTAGGTAAACAGCGGTTACTCTCTTTACAAGCAGGTGATTTATTAGCGATTCGCTCATCAGGCGCTTATGGTTTTACCATGAGCTCTAACTATAACTCTCGCCCTCGTTTAGCTGAGATTATGGTCGATGGCACAGCAATGCATGTCATTCGTGAAAGAGAAACCATTGAACAACTGATGCTAGGTGAACATTTATTGCCTTAATGGGGAGCTAAGATGAACATTGAATTTACAAAAATGCATGGATTAGGTAACGACTTTGTTGTTATTGATGCGATACGCCAAGAGATAGAGTTAACAGCCGAGCAAATCCGCTTTATTGCCGATAGGAATTTTGGCGTAGGCTGTGACCAAATTTTATTAGTGGCTTTGGCCGAACACTCCAACGCTGATTTTCGTTACCGTATTTTTAATGCGGATGGCAGTGAAGTCGCACAATGTGGTAATGGCGCGCGTTGCTTTGCGCGTTTTGTGCGCGATAAAAAACTCTCTTATAAAGATAATATCTTAGTCGATACGCATTCTGGTCAACTACTGCTCACTTTTGATGAGGGCGGATTGATTACCGTGAATATGGGTAAACCACGACATAATCCTGCCTTAATTCCCTTAAAAACAGAACAAGAAGAAAAGTTTTATACGGTGGATGTTGATGGCATAGAAAAAGCCTTTGGCGCGGTTTCTCTTGGTAATCCGCATGCTGTTTTAGAAGTCATCGATATTAATAGCCCCATCGATAGCTTAGGGGAAGCCTTAGAAAGTCATCCTTTTTTTCCAGAAAGGGCGAATATTGGCTTTATGCAAATAGTGGATAGAAATAATATTAAATTACGTGTTTATGAGCGTGGCGCGGGTGAAACATTAGCTTGCGGTAGTGGCGCTTGTGCTGCCGTTGTTATTGGTATTGAGCATAACTTATTAGATAATGATGTGTCAGTTCAGCTGCCGGGTGGGTCACTAAAAATACATTGGACGGGACGTGATTTCCCTGTTTTTATGACTGGGCCTGCTGTTAACGTTTTTGAAGGAAGTATTGAATTATGAGTGAAGTTCAAGCAAGTGATGTAGAAGGTTTTTTACAAAATAATCCTGATTTTTTTAATGAGCACTTACCGCTATTAGAGCAAATAAATATTCCTCATCCTAGTGGTAATGCTATTTCATTGGTTTCGAAGCAGTTAGAGTTATTTCGTAATCGCCACCATGAAATGGAAAATGAACTGAATTTATTGATTGATATAGCAAAAAATAACGATGATTCAGCCAATAAAATGCATGAATTAACACTGGCTGTTTTAGAAGCAGACAGTTTAGAAGTGATGCTTGCTAATTTAGATGAAGTCATAAAAGAATGTTTTTTAACCGATTTTTTTGCGCTTAAAATTATTACAGAAGCCCCTGCAGAAACAGCCGTGTCGAATGTCTTTGTCGCGGCAGAAAGTGAGGGCTTAGGAAACTTCGTCAAAGAGCTAACGAGTAATCACTCTTCTTGTGGGCGACCAACCTTGGCGCAGGCAGAATTCTTATTTGGTGATCAAGCATTAGAGGTGCAGTCTTGCGCTATCATTCCTATGGCTTTTTTAGAAATAGAAGGAATTATCGCCATTGGTAGCCGAAATGCAGAACGATTTAGCCGTGATATGGGGCGACTATTTTTAACGCAAATGAGTGAAATTATAGGGACACGACTGATATCTTTATTAAAAAATAAAAAAGCTTAGCCTGAACTTTAGTGCGTATTATTCTAATGTTCTTATTAAGGTTTTGCGTAGGATGGGTAGAGCGTCTTTTCGCGAAACCCATCATTTTACGTGGATTTGATGGGTTTCACTACACACCTAAAAAGATAGGTGCTAGGTTCTACCCATCCTACAAAAAAGTGAATGTGTTATTGCAGAGCCTTATAACAGCGAGTATTTGTTGGAATTGGTCTCAGTTATGCAGCTAATTGCAAAACAACAGCTTGCTGATTTTCTTCAGCAGTTAAAAGTAGAAAAACGTGCGTCTGAGCATACCGTTAAAAGTTACCAAAGAGATCTTAAACGGTTTACCGAGTTTTGTGATCTTAACGAACTAAACACGTGGACAGAATTAAGCCATGAGTGGGTGCTAAAACATATTTCAGCTCGCCATCGTGGTGGACTGGGTAGTACCAGCTTACAGCGCGAATTATCTGCTATCCGCAGTTTTTATTTATTTTTAATGAAGCAGGGCTTGGCAACTGAGAATCCAGCGCAGCAGGTAAAAGCCCCGAAACAGCCCCGAAAATTACCTAAAACAATGGATGTGGATCAGATCACTGGTTTATTAGAAGCAGGGGCTAATTCTGTTTTAGAAATACGTGATGTGGCTATGTTTGAGTTATTTTATTCATCGGGTTTACGGTTGAGTGAATTGAGTGCGCTGAATTTAGTTGATATCGATTTACAAGAGTGCGAATTAGATGTTTTACACGGAAAGGGGGGCAAATCACGCCGCCTACCTATCGGTAAAAAAGCAATTAAAGCACTAGCGCATTGGTTTACCGTTAGGCCAAGTAAATCGGCTGATGAGCAAGCGGTTTTTACCAGTGCCAAAGGAGCGCGTTTAGGTAATCGCAGTATTCAATTACGATTAAAACAATGGTGCATAAAAAAAGGTGTGCCGGAGTCCGTGCATCCACATATGTTACGTCATTCATTTGCGACGCACTTATTGGAAGCAAGCCAAGATTTAAGAAGTGTTCAAGAATTACTTGGGCATGAAAATATTAGCACCACACAAATTTATACACATTTAGATTTTCAGCACCTTGCCGAGGTGTATGACCAAGCCCACCCTAGGGCAAAAAAGACCGACTAAGTTTAATGCGGATTTGGTGAAATGCGTTAAATAGAAGCTTTTATGATAAGTAATGTAGCTAAAATTAGAGATATAAACATGGTTAAACTTACCCACAATGTCTAAATTTAATATTAATCTTCACGAAGCAATCTATTCTTTATCTGATGCTCTGGATCTGGTGGGTGTTGATCATATTCATCATGGTAAGCGGGTCGCCTTTATGGCTGCTGAATGTGGCAAAGCCTTAAATTGGTCTAGCCAGCAAACTGATGATCTATTTCAGGCAGCAATTCTGCATGATTGCGGGGTATCAACGACGGCTGTTCATGCCAAACTAGTCCAGTTTGAATGGGAGGGAGAAAAAGAACATTGTAAACTAGGCGCTGGTATTCTGACGTCCACGCCCGTTTTAGCCCATTTATCAGGTATTGTTTTATATCACCATACTCACTGGTCTGACTTAAAAGAACTGGATATACCTGAGGATATTAAATTAAAAGCTAACTGTATTTACATGGCCGATAGAGTGGATGTTTCAGTTTTGCGCTCTGTCTCAAATGAACCGAATATTTTATTAGGCAAGGAAGAAATTAGGCAAAAAATAGCGGATAAAAGAGGGGATTGGTTTAGCCCTGAGTTGGTTGATGTTTTTATGCAAGTCTCTGATTCAGATGCTTTTTGGTTGTCTTTGGAAAGGGAGCATATTTCTGGTTATGTCTCAACATGGGTTGCCCATGATTTAACGCAAGAAATTGACTTTGATGATTTAAAAAGTATCGTGCAAATTTTTTCCTATATTGTCGATGCAAAAAGCACATATACCAACGAACACTCCGAAGGTGTCGCCTGCTTATCTCGGTATCTAGCTGAATTATTTACGTTGCCTGAAGCTAATTGTAATCTCATTGAGTTAGCTGGCTTATTGCATGATATAGGTAAGTTAAGAGTGCCTGATGAAATTATTGAAAAAACAACGAAACTGACGGATATGGAATATCAGACAATGAAGCGCCATAGTTTTGATACCTATAATATTCTTAAACAGGTAAAAGGTTTTGAAGAGATCAGTCGATGGGCTGCCGACCATCATGAGCGCGTCGATGCCACAGGGTATCCTAATCATAAAGGCAAAAAAGAGTTATCTATTGAGGCTAGAATTATAGCGGTAGCCGATGTATTTCAGGCTTTAGCTCAGAAGCGTCCTTACCGAAAAGACTTGCCGCCCGCTGAGATCTTATCTATTTTAAAAGAACAAGCGCGTACCGGACATTTAGACAAAGAGATCGTGCAAATGGTTGAAGATTTTTTAACCGAATGCTGGAAAAAGGCGCTGCTGAAAACTAGTTAGGCCTAACTTAATAGTATTAATGATAAGCAGTTACACAAAATAAATTACAGTCTCTAAATTACCAATGCACGCCCTTAGAAACTATTTTACCAACATTACTTTAACTGGAATAATTACTATGTCATTAACCATGTACCAAGCTTCTATCCCTTCTTTTTTGCGTATGTTAGGTAATTTATCAGTAATACTTGATAAAGCGGCTGCTCATGCCGAAGCAAAAAAAATCGATCCTTCTATTTTTGTTAATGCGCGACTAACTCCAGATATGTTTCCGCTTAGTCGTCAAGTGCAGATTGCAACTGATATGGTTAAAGGTTGCGCTGCTCGATTATCGGGTATCGACGTGCCGAGTTATGAAGATAACGAATCTACTTTTGCCGAACTGCAAGCACGTATTGCCAAGACTCAAGCATTTTTAGAAAGTGTTAGTGCCGTGCAAATAGACGGCAGTGAAGATCGCCCGATCAGCGTGAAATTTGGTAGCAGACAGCTTGATTTTTTAGGCCAAGCTTATTTATTTGATTTTGTTATTCCTAATTTTCATTTTCACCTCACCACCACTTACGCAATACTACGGCATCATGGTGTGGAAATAGGTAAAAAGAATTACACTGGAAATTATTAGAGCCACGGGGTTTTTTGGTGCGATTCGTATCACCCAAATCATCAAAAGGATGCGCTTCGTGCCTCAGCACATCCTATGTGATGATTAATGCCCTATGCTTATTTTGAATTTAAATAAATAGATATGACAAATTGTTGCTCTAATAAAAATGACTCATCTACAAAAAATTGCCCTGAATGTGGCAAAGCAAGTAAAAGCGTAGAGATGAAAACTGTCTTACATCATTTGAAATTTCCTGATGTACTATCTATTGAAGAGAGTGATTATTATTTTTGTAGTGATGAAACTTGCTCCGTTGCTTATTTTTCGGTAGATAATAAGTTAATCGATAAAAAACAAGTGGCGGTATTTGATCAGCATAGAGAGGCAAAACTTTGTTATTGTTTTGATATTGATAAAGCGGTTTATATTGAAGCTTTAGCCAATAATAGCGCTGAAAAAATCAAACAATTTGTTACGCAGAACACAAAAACCAGTTTATGCGCTTGTGCCATTAAAAACCCTTCAGGGCGGTGTTGTTTAGCTGATTTTAAAAAATTAGAGAGCACAAATACCAATAAAAATTAATTTAATATTACTGTTTTATTTCCCGTAGCTGGGCAATACATTTAAACTTGGGGCATGATTATCTTCATATTGGTGTAAGGTTTTGCGTAGGATGGGTAGAGCGCCTTTTGCGAAACCCATCATTAGATTCGAATGATGGGTTACACTCAATGATATTATTGTTCATATCTGTAATGAGTATACCTTCAGAGGCTTTTTGGATGGCAGTAGAAAAGAGTTGAATACGTTCTTCATTGGATTGATTATTAAGCACAACCCTTACAATGGCTGCGCTTGTTTCAAGTAATTTTTTATGGAAAAGGGCGGGGGAGCGATGTTCAAATGAAGATAAGGCAAAAGTACCAATGGCTTCATTATTATCATCTCGTACTGGACGAGACCAGCAGGAACAGAGGTTAAAATCATAGGCAAGCTGGCGTAAATCTACTCAGCGCTCATCCTCAAAGGTATTTTGTACATATTGCGCTTTATTTTTGAAAACAGCATTGCCGCAAGAGCCGCCACCAGGACCAGGTTTTAAATTAGACAAGGCATCAATACCCACTTGAGGTACCGAAGGGGCGTTTAATACACTCATTAAACCCGTTTTTGGGTTTTTTAACATGATAGAGGCAATAGAATTGGGCAGCAGGCTCTTAGCTAATTGACATAAGTGTGCAAGAACATCATTGGTTGCGCCATGCGCAGCTGACATTTCTAATATTTTTAATTGCAGATCTAAAAGGTGATTATATTCATCGGTAGAGAGCGGTACTTCATCTAATGCAGGTGATTGATGCGGGTCTAATGTGCTAAACATGATGATAACCTTGAATTTAATCGTGTTTTTTTAGTCATGATACTTCAATCTTTATGGTGGGTAAGCTGAAGCTTAAATAGCTGTTAATCTCTAGCAGCTATAGAGGTGTGACGCGCTATTTTTTGTGAAAAAAGTTTTATATAAAACTTTTTTAAGTGGGCTAAAAAAAGTTCTTGTGATATTCACTAGTAAGCCAAATAGATTAGTTTATGCCATGTTTGGAATAATGGTATTATAGAAAGAATTTTCAAATGCCTTTTAGTATAGGTATAAAACCAAGGCTGGGCGTTTCTTGGGGAGCAATTTTAATTAAATAGGATCATAAAATGGCGGCAAATGACTTTTCGCAGGAAGCGGAATCTAAAGGGGTTATGTGGTTTTTAAGTGCTATTTTTGCAATCGCTGTGATTGCAGTTATTGTATTGGCGGGCTATTGGAGTATCGAACCTAGACCGTTTAATGTTGTTGAAGAGGCGAAAATTCGTCAACAAATAGATCATGTTGATGATTTACCCGTTGGTTATGTTTATGCGAATACTTTAGCGCATATTGCTGAAACTTTGCTTTATAAGCCGGGCGGGTATCTAACGAACGATGTGGGTTTACCGGGTTTATTACTGGATAATATTCCTAGCTGGGAATATGGCGTATTGGTGATGTTGCGTGATGGCACATCAGCATTAAGAAATCACCTTGCACGCTCACAGTCTCAGTCAGCAGAAGATCCAGATTTAGCGGTAGCCGAGCCTTATTTTTATTATGAACATAATTCATGGGCTTTACCTTCATCAGAATCAGAGTATCAAAAAGGGGTCGATGCCTTACATGCTTATATGGTTCGACTTGCTGATCCAAGCCATAAAAATCCAGGGCATTTTTATTCACGTGCGGATAATTTATGGCAATATATTGAAATTATTATTAAACGTTTGGGGGGCTTATCTACCAAGTTAAGTGCCAGTACCGATCGTTATGAGGCTTATGATACTAATTTAACTAAGTCAGCGGCTATTTCACAAACGAGCTGGTTAGAGCTAGATAATGTTTTTTGGCAGGCGCGTGGATCTTGCTGGGCGCTATTACATATCTTGAAAGCGATTAAATACGATTTTAATTTAATTTTAGAAGACAAACGAGCAATGGATACGGTGGATATTATGATTCACGAAATGGAAAATGCCTTAGCTCCGATTACTAGCCCTATGATTTTAAATGGTAATGGTTATGGTTTTTCTGCTAATTATTCATTAGCAATGGCAAGTTATGTATCGCGGGCTAATGCGGCAGCACTTGATTTACGTGATGTAATGAATCGAGGGTAAATTGATGGAACTGGATGAGCAAACAAATGAAAATCTGAAAAAAATAAGTACTTGGAAGCGCATTGCTTTTATTCTTGTTTTTGCTGTTATTATTGGTGTCGTTCGCACCCTGCTTTGGGTGGTGGTTTTATTACAGGTTATCTCTGCGCTATTAACGGGAAGTCCAAATCAAAATATTTTAGGTTTTGGGCAGAAATTAGCGGCATACACCTATCATATTTTATTATTTTTAACCTTCAATACCGATGAGACTCCTTTTCCTTTTTCGGACTGGAGCGCGACTGAAGAGGCGGTAGCTCAGAAAGATTTGGAGCTTAAAGAGTAACAATTAGTATTTTATGACCGCTCCATTGCGTAAAATTATCCATATTGATATGGATGCTTTTTTTGCTGCAGTGGAGCAAAGAGACAACCCAAATTATCGGAATAAACCACTTATTGTCGGTGGTAAACCCAATAGCCGTGGTGTTGTCGCAACCTGTAGTTATGAAGCAAGAAAATATGGCGTACATTCTGCTATGCCATCCTCAAGAGCTTACCGGCTTTGTCCGCATGCTATTTTTGTAAAACCTAATTTTTCGGCATATCAAGAAGCATCAGAGCATATTCAGCAAATATTTCACGAATACACGGATTTAGTCGAGCCTTTATCCTTAGATGAGGCCTATTTAGATGTGACAGACAGTACCTTATTCCAAGGTTCAGCAACGCGGCTTGCAGAATCGATTAAACAACAGGTACTGTCAGAAACGGGGTTAGTCGCTTCAGCGGGTATTTCGTATAATAAATTTTTTGCTAAAATTGCTTCTGATCAAAATAAACCCGATGGTTTGTATTTAATTACGCCTGAGCAAGGTTTTGATTTTGTTGCACAATTACCCGTAGGTAAATTTCATGGTGTGGGTAAAGCAACCGAACAAAAAATGCATGCCTTGGGGATTCAAACAGGAAAGGATTTAAGGCAATTTTCTTTGCCGACTTTACAGCAACACTTTGGCAAAGCCGCCTTGTTTTTTTATCAAATTGCACAAGGCATTGATGACAGAAAGGTCAATCCGCATCGAGTCAGGAAATCAATAGGCACAGAAACAACGTATGCTAAAGATTTGCAGGAGCCAGCAGAAATTTATCAGCAATTAAGCCAGCTTTTTAGCAAGGCTTTATTAAAAGTACAAACTAAAAAGTTGTATGCACGTACTTTAACGGTAAAAGTTAAATATCATGATTTCAAACAAATAACGCGCAGTTTAAGTTTTAAGCAGCCGATAAAATCCTCTCACTTTAATGAAATGGTGTTTAGAAAATTATTAAAAGAAGAGAAAATAGGTGAGAGTAAGGTGCGCTTGTTAGGGGTGACTTTATCCGGATTAGAGCAGCAAAGTTTGTATTATCGACAGATGGATTTATTTGAGTGATGCTTTCATGCCAACACCATAATATTCCCCGATCCCGTAGGTTGGATGAAATTTTTATTGCGCAGCATTAAAAACGAAATCCGACAGTTCATTATATCGAAAATGCCGGATTTCGTTATCGTCGCTACGCTAGATAAGCTCATCCAGACTACGATATAACATGTTGTTTATTAATTCTTTTTTTATTACCAACTTGTGTAGATACC
>DAOUSK010000086.1 GCA_030627265.1 Methylococcaceae bacterium | reverse complement strand
TATTACAGTGACATTCATTTTTAATTACTCATAAATACCGTAACAAATTGATTTACTTATGCTTAAAATGACTGGTAGCGGTATTAGGGTCAGACTCGGTTGGTTTGACCTGATGATCAATAATAAAAATCCTTGGCAGTGATGTTGTTTTTTTGTTCATTGCGAATAATTTAGCTTATGGTAAATTGACGAATATATAAAAAGAGAATATTATCTTTCTATGGGCAAATTAGATGAAGTTAAATCGCGAATTGATTGGTTAAAAGATTTATTTAAAATTCTTATAACAATTATGGTGGCGGATATTGCAGGCATAGCAAAGTTATTTATGGATGATAAAATTAGTTTATTATTCTATTTGGGAGTATGTTTGTTACCTATTTTGGCCATTGGTTGTATTGTAATAAGTCGAAAAATTGAATTACATTTAAGTGAACTAGGAGAAATAGAATGACTACGTTATTGATGATTATTGCCTTTGTGGCAATTGTTGTTGCTTTGATATATCCAGTTTTGAATGCTCATTAAGAAGGCGGCAGAGGCGCTTGCTGAACATGAAAAAAGTTTAAACTTCGATGGGGTCAGGTCTTTCATTATCACGTTATAAAACAGAAAAAAGGTGTCAGGTCTTGCCTTTTGCTATTTATCCATTTGAACCGCATCCAAACTTCAGTGAGGTCAGGTTTTTCATTATCACATTATAAAAAACAAGGTTAATCATTGGGAATTACAGAACCGTAATACTGCTTACTTAAGAGATGATTATTCATATATTTCAGATAGATAACAGGCTTTATGACGGCTAATCTCCCCCTCTAAAATCAGGTAAAATTAAATTACCAAATAAAATCAACCTGATTAAAGAGCTTAATCTAAAAATAGGGGGCAGCTTGATTTGATCTATTAAACCTTATTTCACGCCCTGAAATAAAAAGAATAAAAGGGGTGTAAGGGTTTATATGCTATATTTATACTCGCTCTAGTTGTTAGGGTATTTGTATGCCGTCCGGCATGGTGTTTTATCGAAATAAGAGGAATAAAAAATGAAAAAAGTGATGTTATTTTTGATGTTATTTTCAGTTAATCTTTTTGCAGCTCCTGTTAATGTTAATAAGGCGAGTGCTGAAGAAATTTCCGAAGCTTTGAAGGGTATAGGGCTGAAGAAGGGAAAGGCTATTGTTTCATATCGAAAAAAAAATGGCGCTTTTTCTAGTGTTGATGAGTTGATCAATGTAAAAGGAATTGGGCCAAAAACGATTTCAGACAATAAAGCTGATATTAAGTTTGGAAAAAAGAAAAAGTCTAAGAAGTCTAAAAAATAAAGTATTGATTTAACGTTAAGAAGGGAGGTGTTTTTTAATGCCTCTTTTTTAGAGCAGTAGAATTAGTCGCGTAAAAAAGAGATTTGGCTAAATGAGTTTAAGTGTAAACCTATTGGGATTGGTATAATTAATTTTCTAGTAAATCTTTAGCCCAGCTGGGTAAAGGTATTTTCTGTTGTATTATTTGACCATTACGAATAACAGCCACTTGTTGAAATGGGTTGTCAGCTCTAGAATTATTGAGGATATGCACTTGGTCGCAAAGAGGTAGTGTTTTTTTGATATTTTGTAATAATCGTGGAACTCTACTGGCCACTTTTTCATCTGGAACATTATGCCCTCCAGCACTAAGTCGTTGTGCAACACGTGCCTGATTTAGAGCAATGGTGTCCAGGTGGATAAATACTAAGATGATGTTATAACCCAATGTTTTTGCTTGAGCAACAAAGTCGATTTTTGAGGGGTGGGAGAAAACGGTTTCAAAACAGAAGCTCCTTCCTTCATTCAGGAGCCGAAACCGTATTTCAGTTGCTAATTTAGCTGCGTCATAGCTATGTTTTTCTGGTGCCTGTGGATATAGCTCTTTCGCTAGAATATCTGCATTTACAAAAGGCAATCCTAATGGAGCTAGTTGTGTTCGATAAAACGTACTTTTTCCTGCACCATTACCACCTGCTAGAATCCATAACTGCTTGCATTCAGTCAAAAGTTGAACTCATCAATAGAGATAAATTCACCGTTTTTAAATTGCCCTACTAAAACATGTCCATTCTGGTCAATTCGTTCTAGATATCCTAGTTGAGTTAAAGAAGATTGATACTTAATGGGAGTGTCTACCACTGCTTGTGATAATGTTTCTTGCTGTCGTTGAGATTCAAGCTGATTAAAAACCTGGTCAGGGTCAATTGGTTTTCCATAAATGGGTTCTACTTTTACTTGTGTTAGCCCGGTTGAAATAGATAATAATGTATCAGGATCAAGTACTGTAGATACTTTTCTACCAATATCGGCCCAATATTCAATCTGTTCAGCGGTGCTGCGATGAAATCGCTCTCCCGTTAATTTAGCTGCTTGCATCAGATTTTCTTGTAAACGTACTGGTGATAATGCTTTAGCCATTGCTGGATCCTTTGAATTAAAATCAAGGTTATAAGTGTAGCATAGTGCTACATTCCATTAAAAATAAAGTGTAGGCTATTAAAAGTAAGAAATAGAGGTGTTTTTTAATGCCTCTTTTTTAGAGCAATAGAATTAATCACACAAGAAAAATCTAGCTATTTGGTATAGCTTAAGAGCTTATAGTCCTACCGGAATTTCCAAAATATTTCATCAGGAAGCCATCGTTTTTTATGCTGGGATAATGGGGCTTTGGCAAGAGCATTCGAGGGTGGCGAATGTATTAATATTAATCGTTGGTTTGTATTGGTATTGGAAATAGTCAAAGAAAATGTATCTCCCACCTGCGCCGATGTAAGGCATCGTCCTTGAACCGAAAGGTTCAAGTGGGCGTCTATCCTGCACTTCAGGCTTTCCGCTAGCGGACATGCACACTAATACAAGAATCGACTCCCGAGGGTTTAATAGGTCCAAGGAACACCCACCTCGCTGTCGAACGCCGCAGGAGATACGGAGAGTATTCTAAACGCTTTTCAGTGCAGTTTCGATTTTTAGACACATTTTGTTGAGTTGTGCGCCCACCTGAGGTGATGCAGGTAGATGATTTTGTTTAACTTGCATCAGTTCGTGGGTTAAATTTAGGGCGGCAAGAACGGCAACACGTTCGGCACTAGATACCTTGCCTGTTAGGCGAGTATCCCGCATTTGCTGGTCTAGTTGTTTAGCTGATTCTGTTAGCGTGGCTTGCTCACCCTCTGTGCAAATAATTTTGTATTCTTTGCCTAAAATTGTGAGTGATACGGCTTGCTGAACTTCGCTCATTTATCTTGATCCATATTTTTTAATCGACTAATCATTGCTTCTACACGAGTACGTGCAAGGTTGGTTTTTTCGACCAATTTGGCCCTTTCTTTAACTAATGCATCTTGCTTAGTTTTTAAAGTGGTGTTTTCTGATTGTACGGCTGTATAACGTTGAATTAATTCTTCTAATTTTTCTTCAAGATCTTTAATGTCAACTGACTGATTTTCTGTATTCATGTTTAGCTCACGCGGGAATGATATGAATTCAAAACTACTCTATAGTCTATGGTAGCATAAGGAGTTAGGTATTGAGTAATGCCTGTTTTCCAAGTATTTAAAATAAAATAAAACTATCTTTAAAATTATATTCTTATGAGTTATTTAATCGTTAATTTGGCTATTTTACAACAAGAAGCAGCGGGCAGTGCTGCTGAAGTGCATGGTATTGCTAGTGCGCTACTTTGCCTAGATGCAACATCGGATGCTAGTGACTGGATGAATGAAGCCATTAGTCGCGATGCTGATTTATTAGAAGACGATAAATTATTATTAATTAATTTATTTGAGCATACTAAAACATTGCTAGAAAGTGATGAGTTTTTATTCGACTTATTTTTACCAGAAGACGACGAAAGCATAGAGGCTAGAGCCATTGCTTTAACGCAGTGGTGTGAAGGCTTTTTATTTGGCATGGGGCGGATAGAATCAAAGAGTCAATGGCCAGAAGATATTGATGAAATCTTGAAAGATATGGTTGAGTTAACCAAAATGGAGACAGGGATTGAGGATGAGGATGAGGAGTCCGAAGCTGGGTTAACGGAGGTTCAAGAATATTTACGTGCTGCGGTGATGTTGATTTATACAGAATTAAATAGCAAAGCGAGTGCAAAAACAGCGGCTATTGAGACGGTGCATTAAATGAAGTCTAGTGAATTTGCTACTCGTCGCGAACAGTTAATGAATGAAATCGGGCAAGGGAATATCGGATTAATTGCGAGTGCAAAAGTTCGGGCGCGTAATCGAGATGTTGACTATGTTTTTCGCCAAGATAGTGATTTTTATTATTTAACGGGCTTTAATGAAGCTGATGCAGTCGCGGTATTTATTCCCGGGCGAGAGCAAGGCGAATATATTTTATTTTGCAAAGAATATGATGAGAAAAAGGCGCTATGGGAAGGTGCTCATGCAGGTTTAGACGGTGCAACAACAGATTTTTCAGCGGATGATGCTTTTCCTATTGATGATTTAGGCGATATTTTGCCAGGACTGTTAGAAAATAAAGCTAAGGTATTTTACCCAATGGGTAGAGATGCGAGTTTTGATCATCAACTAATGGAATGGATTAACCATATTCGTAGTCAAACGCGTAGTGGTATTAATGCTCCGGGCGAATTGGTTTCATTAGAACATTTAATGCATGAAATGCGCCTTATTAAAAGTGATGCAGAAATTGAGTTGATGCGTTTTGCGGCGAATATTTCATGTCATGCACATATTAGAGCCATGCAACAATGTAAAGTTGGGCGCTATGAATATCAAATTGAAGCGGAACTAATCCATGAATTTATGGACAGTGGTTTGCGCCATGTTGCTTACCCATCTATTGTTGCCGGTGGAAAAAATGCCTGCGTTCTGCATTATGTGGAAAATAAATCGGTTTTACAGGATGGCGATTTATTGTTGATTGATGCAGGTGCGGAATGTGATCATTATGCTGCTGATATTACGCGTACTTTTCCAATTAATGGGCGGTTTTCTACAGAACAAAAAGCACTCTATCAATTAGTGTTAGAGGCACAATTAGCGGCGATTGAAGAAATTAAACCTAACACCGCATGGAATAATGCGCATGATGTATCGGTAGAGGTTTTAACCGGGGGCCTAATTGATTTAGGTTTGTTAAGCGGTGAACTTACGCAACTTATTAAAGACGAAGCCTATAAAATATTTTATATGCATCGCATTGGGCATTGGCTAGGGATGGATGTGCATGATGTGGGTGATTACAAAATTAATGATGAATGGCGTGTACTGGAAACGGGTATGGTACTGACTATTGAGCCAGGCTTGTATATCTCTAAAGACTGTTTAACTGTTGATGAGAAATGGCGTGGAATTGGCATTCGAATTGAAGATGATATATTGGTAACAGAAACGGGCTATGAAGTGCTTACCCAAGCTGCGCCGAAAACAGTTGCAGAGATTGAAGCTTTAATGAATTAAGTTTTTTCGTAGGATGGGTAGATCACCTTTTTGCGAAACCCATCAATCAGCCACGATATGAATTACCAGCATCGGTGAAGTAATGGGCTTGGGTTGATGGGGTGTGCGTAGGCACGGTAGATAGAGAGAAATTATGAATCAAGATTATGATGTATTAATTGTAGGCGGAGGCTTGGCAGGAAACTGTTTAGCTTTGGCTTTACAAGCAAGCCATTTAAAAATCGCTATTGTAGAAGCTAATACACCCGAAGAAGTACATGCTTCTGCGGCAGGCGATAGAGCGCTTGCTTTAGCTAATGGCACGGTACGATTATTAGATATGCTGGGTATTTGGCAGCAAGCTAAAAGTAAAGCGACGGCAATTAAAAACATTCATATTTCAGATCAAGGTCATTTTGGAAAAACTCGGTTGTCTGCGCAAAAAGAAAAGGTTGATGCTTTAGGTTATGTGATGACAGCGCGTGATTTAGAAGCGGCTGTATTTGAGTTGGTGCAAGCGTCTGACGTTCAGCTGATTAACCCCGCTCGCGTAATGGGTATTTCTTCAGACGAGCATAGTGCATACCTTAGCCTAAAGCATAACAATGAAGCACTTAATTTATCAGCAAAATTAGTGGTTGGTGCGGATGGCGGCCAATCTAGTGTTAGAAAATTATTGGATATTCAGCAATCGGTAACGGAATATCAACAAACTGCGATTGTAACCACGATTAAAACAGAAGTGGCTCATCAAAACATTGCTTTTGAGCGTTTTACAGCTTCTGGGCCTTTAGCATTATTACCGTTAAATGATGAATATGCCGTTGTTTGGACGCGCAGTACGGAAGACGCTGAGCAATTAGTTTCTGATAGTGAAGACGAGTTTTTAAAAGAATTACATACTTGTTTTGGGTATAAGTTAGGGCGATTTTCATTAAGCTCTGCACGCCGGTCATTTCCTTTAAGTTTGATTCGTGCAAATGCAATGTATTCAGGGCGAGCAGTTATTATTGGTAATGCGGTGCATCAATTACACCCTGTGGCAGGACAAGGCTTTAATCTAGGTTTAAGAGATGTGGTGCAATTAGCGGAATGTATTTTAAATCAAGAAGCAAAAGGGGCTGATATTGGTGCGTCGGAGCTATTGGCTGATTATGCAGAACAAAGACAAAAAGATCATGATACGGTCATTAACTTTACCGATGGGGTTGTTAAGCTTTTCTCTAATGAGTGGCTGTCTGTAGCGGCGGCTAGGAATGTAGGTTTAGCAGTGTTGGATTTTGTGCCAGGAATGAAAAAACAAGTGGCGCATTATGCGATGGGCTTAAATGCCAGAACGCCTAAGTTAGGTTTGCGGAGACAAGGATGAAGCAACATTATGCAGTGATTGTTGTGGGTGGCGGCATTGTTGGCGCAACAGCAGCGTGTGCCTTAGCAACAGAAGGGATTGAGGTTGCTTTATTAGATGTACATAACCCCATTAGGCAGTGGCCCGAAAATGAGCAAGCGGACATTCGTGTTTCGGCATTAACGCGTGCATCACAAAATATCTTAACTAAGATCGGTGTTTGGGAGGCTATGGCGCAACGTAGTATTGGGCCTTATGAGCAAATGCATGTTTGGGATGCGAGTAGTGCGGGTGTTTTACATTTTGATGCGGCCGATACAAAATATGATGTTCTAGGGCATATTGTAGAAAACCGTGTGACGGTGGCAGCCTTGTGGGATCAATTAGAATCACACCCTAGCGCAAGTATCATCTGTCCGGCAAAAGTAATGGATTTAGTTTGTCATGCGGATAAAGCAGAAATCACTTTAGAGGATGGCTCTGTCTTAACAACAGATCTATTGGTTGCCGCTGATGGGCGTGATTCCGCTTTACGGCAAATGGCTGGCATACAAACAACAGGCTGGGAATATCAACAAGATGGTTTGGTGGCGACGATTAAGACGAAAAATAGCCATCAACAGGCGGCTTGGCAGCGATTTTTACCTGAAGGGCCTTTAGCATTGTTACCCTTAAAAAATGGTGATTGTTCCATTGTATGGACTTTAACGCATGAAACAGCGCAGCAATATGTTGCTTTAGCTGAAGGTGAATTTTTGCAAAAGTTAGAGCAAGCATCAGAAGGTGTTTTAGGCGAGGTTTTAAGTGTGGGGCCGCGTGGTGCTTTTCCATTACGCTTTCAATATGCGCAGCAATATATCGCGGATCATTTTGTATTAGTCGGTGATGCAGCACATGCAATGCATCCTTTAGCAGGACAAGGCGCTAATGCTGGATTACTAGATGCAGCAGCAATTGCTGAAACGATTATACAAACTGAGCAAGCAGGGCGACCTATCGGCAGTCATAAATCATTACGACGTTATGAGCGCTGGCGCAAAGGTGATAATTTAGCCATGATGAGCAGTATGGACGTGATTAATAAAATGTATACGCAAGACAGTGAGACATTTAAGCAGGTTCGTGGTAAGGGTATGCAAGTGATTAATCAAACAAATGTATTAAAAAATTATTTTAATCAGTATGCAATGGGTTTGCGAGATGATTTACCTGAACTGGCAAATTAAGATAAACGCAATTTATATAAAAATTTATAAAAAAGCTATGCAAGAGATTACTTCTTTTAAAAACCAAATGTTAATAGCAATGCCAAGCCTAAGGGACCCTAATTTTGATAAAGGGGTGATTTTTATGTGTCAGCATAATCATGAGGGCGCATTGGGGCTAGTGATTAACCATCCTATAGAAATGCGCTTAAAAAGGTTGCTTGATCAGATGGATATTACGGTTGACGATGAGAGTATCGCTAATCTTCCTGTTTATGCAGGTGGGCCTGTACAGCAAGACCGTGGCTTTATTTTGCACTCTTCAGAAACCACTCAGTGGGAAACGACGGTTAAAATTTCCGAGCAAGTAAGCTTAACCACCTCGCAAGATATTTTAAGTGCAATTGCGTGTGGTGAAGGCCCGAAACATTTTCTCATCGCTTTAGGTTATGCGGGTTGGAATGAATCGCAGTTAGAAACAGAAATGACAGAAAATGCTTGGTTAAGTACCACTTATGACGAGTCGGTTATTTTTAAAACACCGATTAGTCAGCGTTGGGATGCCGCGGCTAAAAAAATGGGCGTTGATATACGTTTACTCAGCTCTCAGGTGGGACATGCCTAATTCAGATCCTGTTTTAGCAGGCCTAAGTTCAGATACTTATTTGGGTTTTGATTTTGGTAATAAAAAAATTGGTATGGCAGTAGGGCAGGTATTAACTAAAGTGGCTAGCCCGTTAGAAACCGTGCGTTCTTTAAACCAAGTGCCTAACTGGCAAAAAATAGGGCAACTCATTGAAGAATGGCAGCCCGACGGCTTAGTGGTAGGTGTTTCTCGCCAAGCTGATGGCACTGATAATATTATTACGCCACGGATGTTAAAGTTTTGCCGCCAATTAAATGGACGATATAACTTACCTGTTTTTCAGGTGGACGAGGCTTATTCAACATTTGAAGCAAAGCAGATGTTATATGATGATTTACACGTTAGCGCCGCTAAGTTATGGGAAGTACAAGATCAGCTGGCAGCGCAATTAATTCTACAATCTTGGTTAAACGAACAATAAACATGACAATTGAACAAATAGACATTGCTAATTTATTGAATAATTTAGAAGTTTCTTTACGCAAAGAAAGCGCTGCAAGAGCATTAAATAATCCCGTTATGATTGGTATTCATACCGGCGGTGCATGGGTAGCAGAAGAAATGCACCGGCGTTTAGCAATTAAGGAACCACTTGCCTTATTAGATATTTCTTTTTATCGAGATGATTTTTCTCGGATCGGTATGAACCCTAAAGTAAAAACGAGCAGTTTGCCGTTAACGCTAGAAGGGCGAGATATTATTTTAATTGATGATGTCTTTTATACCGGGCGTACGATTCGCGCAGCGTTAAATGAAGTCTTTGATTATGGGCGGCCTGAGCAAGTTTTATTAGCTGTTTTAATAGAGCGTGACGGGAGGCAAGTGCCTTTGCGCCCCGATTGTGTGGGGAATAATATGACGTTACCCGCAGGCGATAGAATTAAACTCACTGGGCCAAGGCCTTTGGGCTGTGTTATTCAAAATGTAAGGGAGCCTGAGTATGCGTGAAATTGAGAATTTACAGCTCAATGCAGACGGGAAGTTACAGCACTTTTTAAGTATAGAAGGCTTGGATAATGCTTTGTTGACTGAAATTTTAGATACCGCTGAATCATTTGCT
>DAOUSK010000058.1 GCA_030627265.1 Methylococcaceae bacterium | reverse complement strand
TCGGGGGCAAATCTTTTATTATCCCCATACTCCAGCTCTTTTGGGCTTTTATCTGAACTAAGGCTCATACCATCCCAGCCCAATGGTCATCTAATTTTAAAGTAGGGAAGTAAAAAGACAGCGTTAGGTAGTCTTTAGAATTCATCGTGCAACAGCAGCTTGATTCAGGATAGGCAAGAAACGGGAAAGATAATATTTTGCTCATTATCTGTCAATCGAGAAAGGTGGGTTAAAAGCATAACCCACCTTTTTACAGACTTACTTAACGGCAGTTAAACCTTTTAAACTAGTAAAG
The DNA here is from genome assembly GCA_030627265.1 of Methylococcaceae bacterium. Classification (GTDB taxonomy): domain Bacteria; phylum Pseudomonadota; class Gammaproteobacteria; order Methylococcales; family Methylomonadaceae; genus Methyloprofundus. The sequence goes on along the minus strand of DAOUSK010000058.1, from coordinate 14,776 downwards.
TACGCTGCAATATCATTAATTTCATCTTCTGATAAACCTTGTACCATAGACTGCATCAATGCATTTTTACGTGCGCCAGATTGGTAGTCTTGCATCGCTTTTTCTAAGTAGTTCTGGTGCTGGCCTGCTAACCGTGGATTAGTCGCACCAGCATCAGTGTTATCATTATGACAAGCCATACAAGACTCGGCTAATTTTTTACCATTAGCGGCATTCCCACCGTTAGCATTTGCACGAGCAGAACCCGTAACCGTTTCTAAATAAGCGGCAATATTTTCAAGCTTTTGATCAGAAAAACCATGAACATTCGCCATCATTGTGCGATGAGGGCGCTCTGACTTTTGGTAGGCTTTTAAAGCCGCGACTGTATAAGCTGCAACCTGACCGCCCACTTTAGGCACATAATAAGTTGGGTAAACATTACTTGTACCAGGTGAAGTATGACAACCTCGGCATGTTTCAAAAGCATCCCTACCAGCCTCAACATCAGCCGCTTGCGCCATCATCGGTACACTTAAAAGTGCAGTGACTCCCACAACTAATGTGATCATTTTTTTATTCATAGAAATATCCTAGCGTGAATTAAATTTTGTGTTTATCTTACTAAAAAGACGCGATTATTAATAGCAAAAAACAAGGATAGGCCTTTTACTATTTAGTTTCACTAGCGTTGCACATTATATTTTAGAAAAACTCGGTATTTTTCAAGAGGCTCAACAACTAATCACTGGTTTTCAGTGATCGCAAAAACAAGCCCAGTCCACCTATCGCTAAGACCAAAATTACGATGAGATCAAATGCACTCATATTGACAAAATGAAAACGTATCGATGCAATCACACCAAAAATAAGTGATGCAATTGAGCCAAGGGTTAACAGCCATCCTAGCCAGTTTTTGCCATTGTAAAAAATCATACCCACACCAAAGATGAATGGAATCATAATCATTCCACTAGTAACACTATAATTCATGCCGTAACCAGAAAGACCATACAACCGTCCTGATCCAAAGTTAGAGCTCACTGAAATAGAATTCAATAAAAGATAAAACCCTGTACACATCATGATCAAACCAATAAAAAACTGACCGATACCTCCTGATGTTCCCCCAGCACCTTTCACAGCAATTCTCCTGTTGTTATCCATAATTTTAAGTAAACAAACCCACAAAAGTAAAGCCTATGCCGATGTAAATAGCCGCTTCAATCGAACCTATCGCAACATTGCGTTGCTCGCCTACTTCTTCTGCAATGTTAACCTTAGGTAATAATATATACCTTAATATGATGGATAAAAATGTTTGTGCAACAAAAATAATAACTGCCATAAACACCCAAGCTAGAACAGAAAATTCTAATAAACTAGGGTCATACACGACCAAACCAGAGGTTGCCGTAATAGCTAAAGCAATGCCTAAACGATACCCTGAAAAACGAATAGCGAGGGCAATATTGCCATCTTTAATTTCATCTTGTAAGGTTTTTCCATTCTCTTTATGCCTGCGATTAAAAACCATATTCCGGTAAACCGTGGCTAAGAGCAAAATAATTTGAGAGATCAAAAAAATCACCACGACGATTGCCAAACCTAAAAAGGTTGAGCCATCTACCCAAGACATCGCAGCGCGCATAATAATGGCTGTGGCGATCAGGTTAAACGCATCAACAACACCCGCAGCAACATTACCGGCCATGATTTCATCGTGAATTGAAATTTGACGTAAACCGACCTTATCAAACACTTTCCGCGTTAAGCCCATAAATATCATGGCAGCAATCCCATAACTCCCCATCAGAGTGACTTCTTCTGTATAAGTTGCTCCGGCATCACCTGCCACAACCCCCATCATTAAAATAGCCACGGCGATAATGGCTCCCGCTAAAGCGATGCCTGCCGCAAAATTATCTTGTTTTGCTAAGAGTTCTTTTAATGAAATACCAGCAATACTTGAGGCTAATAAGCGCAATGTCGCCATAAAGCCCATTAACATGACAAAATCAATCGCATAATAAGCTAAGGACGCATCACTGAGCATAATCATTTGTGTTAAATTTTCCATTACTTTAAACCTTTTATTATCTGTTATTTTCCGCCAAAACTACGGCTACCTGAACTACTACGCGAACTATTACGAGCACTACTGCTACCAAAAAAGCTGGAACTACGTTTGGCTACTGGTTTACTAACGCGGGTTGATGTTTTATTGCCAGAAAAATAACTGGAGCTACGTTTGGCAACCGCTGTTTTACCTGCATGCCGTGCGCCAGCATTATTACTGCCATATTTCTTACTAGCGTACTTCGCTTGAGCTGATTGCTGTCTGTTATAAGTACTGACTCGTTGTCGCCCTTGCACGGAACCATATTGCTTTTTCGGTTTGGCAGGCGCATAACCTTTCGAACGCATGGTGTTATTACGCTGCCTGGTTTGTTTCCTGTCATTATGACTACCATACGAATTTCTGCCGTAATCATTGTAATAAGAATAACGGGGGCGACTATTCCAGCTGTCATAATAAATGGGCGAACGATTAAACATTCCGCCCCCCATAAGCCGACTAAAAAAGGCATATTGCCCATACCATTGCCAATATGATCCACCCGAGCTATCTCGTTGGTATGCACCATAACTAGGATTGCCCACCAAATAACTACCTGGTGTGATTTGCTCGCCTCGAACATTAGCCGCTTGGCTACCTTGTGGAATACTGACGGACTCTAATTGCCCCCCAGACAATTCAGCCATGGTATTAATCAAATCCAGCAGCGCATCATTAAACACAACAGGATCAGCCGCCATATCAATTGAAACAAGTGACCGATGAGCACTCTGGAACTGTTCTTTATGCTCTGGTTCTCGATTAACTTTATGTAATCGCTGTAACAGCCCTTGATACAAACTGCCCCTCTCGGAAGCATCTTTTGACATTGCCTCCGCGACAGATCTAAATTCAGGTTTTAACTGAGTCAGCTGCCTCGCATAAATATCAACAATTTTGACATTGGTTAATTGTTTGTTAGTCAGCTGACTTCCTAACTCAACTAAATTCTGCTCTACCTGAGCGTATTCTTTTTGAATTTGTTCAGCATGTTCATTTTTACAACCGCCTAATAACAATATTGTTATTACCAATAATAACGGCAGCCATGATTTTATGATGGAATTACGGAAAAGCATAAAAAGCCTCATTTATAATTGGTTATTGGGTAAATTAGCTAACGCTTGCTGAATTGCCATCGTCGTCGGTGCATTATCATCATTCGCCATGATAAATAAACTGTTCGTGGTAATCTGACTATTAGCATGAGGGTTAGTTTTACATTGCCCTGTCTCACTATCAATATAAGCCACAGCAGTCCCTAGATCTTGCTGTATTAATTGACACACAATATCTTTCCAACTGAGTGCTTTAATATTCACTTCATAACGTAAATATAGATCACCTAATGAAGAAAATAGATTTTCAATAATTTGTTCTGATCCTGGCGCTACCAAACTTCGGACTAGCATTTCTGGATAGGCCCGCATAGGACGAATAATAACATTAGCCCCTGCTTGCTTAAAACGCTGGCGATTTTCATCATCGACACACTCGGCTAATACTAGGGCATCTGCTCTAAGATTTAATTCTTGTAGCCGATACAAAACATCAAAAGTACGACTATCCGAATCACGCTCATTTTCTTGTTTTGCCAGGATAATAATATATTTCGCTTGCTGTGCATTCACGGCAGCCAAATCTTCAGGAAGTGTTCCACTGCCTGTGTAATGAACCAATCCGGGCATTTTTGATAGTTGCCCAGGTAAACCACTAGGGAATTGATTGGTTAAAATTTGTACCGTTTGTGATTGCAAGCTACTATCTCTTATATGCTTAAGCAAGCGTACAAAAAACTGTTCACCTTGATGCGACGGTGTATTAATCACTAATATATGTTCTGACATATTCCATTCCCAATAGCCTTGTATTTTTTTGACTCTAATATTCGAACGGTACTCAAAATAATCACCTGCCGCTTTAGCTAAAATAAAAATTCCGCCTAAATATAACAAGATAACGGTCGCCGTTTTCCCTGCTAAAGTTGTCGCACTAATATCGCCATAACCAGTGGTGGATAAGGTGGTTAAGGTCAACCATAAAGCATCTTGCCAGTTGAATTCTTCAAACACGGTCATTAAATACACATGCGCGCTAATAATGAACAGCAATAGTAACGACGAGCGTATTAATGAACGCTTTAAGACATCATCTTCAAATGATAATTGGGTATTGCGCCGCCAATTAATAAAACGATAAAAGAAATCCATCACTTAAACTTGCTTAGCAGGCCATAAGGAATCAATTTTTCGTATAGGCAGATAAGCGCATAAATGTGCCTCAGTTCGCCCACCATCAAATACCCTAAATTCTAGGGCATATTCTCGGTCATCAGAAATCAACCAAGCAAAATCACAGCCCTCTTCATCACTATCTGCATGCGCTGGTAGTGACTTATTTCGGTAATCATCGTCATAACGGTAAGCCAAATCAAAGCCTTCCTGCCGATATTTTTTAGCCACCCAGCCGCCTAATTCTGCTGGTAAATCATTCATAGCAACCGTCGCTTTTAGGCGATGATTAACACCTGAATCAGGATCTAAAATAGTAGCGATATCATCTTCAGAAAAAACCTCAAGCAAGGTTTCTGGGTAAACTTCTAAGCTGAGTTCAATTGTGTCATTATCAACCACTCGCAAACGGAGTTGGCTGCCTACATCATCTAATTGAAAATAAATCCGCTTATGTTTATCGCCGCCTACATCTAAAGTCCAAATTTTAGAAACCTGAAAACTCTTGTTAGTTAACCCAGCTTGGTTCATTAAGGCAAATTCCACCATATCACCCATTAATAAATCCCGTGGATGATCTAATTGCCGTGCAACCGGCTGTTTTTCTTTAAATCGGTCAAATAATCCCATGTTATTCCTTCATTGTGTATAAATGCCCATTTCTTTTTGCCAATCAGAATGATGATACTGATAAGCCACCATAGAGCCTAAGCGGTTCACTTTTATCGTATCAGTCTGCTGATAAAAATTCTTGCCAAATTCAAAGGCAGCCAATATTAAGCCTTTTGTCGTCCAGCCATCATCAACCGGCCAAGTGGTTAATTGTTGTAAGCGCTGTTTTGCCGATAAGCCATTTTTAGTGGCAATGCTAAAGCCCCACTCACCAAATGTGGGTACATTATGGTGGTACTGCTCAACATGTTTAAAACCCGCATATTTGATGGTTTTCCCAATACTAATAAAGGTATTTTTTGCATGATAAGGGCTGGTAGACTGAACCACCATCGCGCCATCGCCCATTAATACATTAAACACTTTATTATAAAAACGAGCGCTATAAAGCTTATTTAAATCGGGGTGGCTGGGGTCAGGTAAATCAATAATCACGGTATCAAATAATTGATTATCTCGAATCAATTGATTAACACTAACAAAGGCATCACCAAAAACAGTTTGCACGCGTGGATCATTAAAGGCATCTTGATTTGCTGCAATCAGACGTTGATTAAGCATTTTACCCTGCTCCATTTTTGGCGTTTTAAATAATTCAACTAAGCCTTTATCTAAATCTAATAACGTTACCTGTTTAGGGTTCCAGCGCAACACATCACGGAGCGCCAAACCATCACCACCGCCAATAATTAAGACTTTATCATGACGAGCCGATGCCGCTAATGCTGGGTAAGTTAGCATGGAATGATAAATATGCTCATCATTACTGGCAAATTGAGTTCTACCATTAATAAAAAAAGTTAATACGCTGAGCTTTGCAGGATCCGCTATCCGTTCGGTAATCACTAAGTGCTGGTATTGTGTATTGGCATGATAAACCACTTTATCCTGATATAACATATCCTCCATCTTAGCCGACCAGTCCGAGCCATAGCTAAAAATCTGTAATACCCAGAGGGCAACCACCATATGTCCTAATAATAGATAACCCGCAGAAGGAATTTTATCTTTGAATAAATAGAAAAATATCGCGCCAATCAATAAATTGACTGATGCCGTCAAAGCGCCAGCAAAAGACACTTCCAATGACAGCATAAAAAAAACCCATAGCAGCGCGCCAACACCTGCGCCTATATAATCAATGCCATAAATAGAACCAGGGTTATTTTTTAAATTATCCGCATAAATCTTACTACGAATTTCCCCGATTAAGGGGATTTCCATACCAATCAGCGTACCTAATAACGCGCCAACCAAATAAGGCACCCACCTAGCAAAAGACTCAATACTTTCAATTAAACCGCCGGTAGGCATTAAATCGGGGGGAAGAGAAAAGGTTTCCGCTAATAATCTCGGCAGTAGCGCAGCCAAAGAAAAGGCACCGCCAATGAATAATATGCTGCTAGCCCCAATAAAAGCCAAGCTTAATTCTAACCAAGCAAAACCTGCAAAAGGATTGCTAATTTTTCGCGCCAAAAATGATCCTACGCCCATAAAAATCATCATCACAGAAATAATACCGAAAATAGCCTGCTCAACCGCGCCTAAAATTCGTCCTGCATAATGCGATAATAAATATTCATAAACTAAGCCACAACCCGCGCCTATCGCTAGAATAGTCAGTACCGCCCAATCTAATTGTTTGTTTGTCAACGAGTTATCCTTAATTTACAATCTGTTATGAGTTTTATTATTCATGTATCCGTAACATGGGGCGCAGTGCTTTAGCCTGCATTCGTTGCTACAACAGCAGGCTAAAGAGACTGTGAAAGTATTCAAAATAACCTTAAAAAGCAGGTTTCGTAGGTTGTGGCTGAGCTTGCGAAGCCCAACAATCAATGGCTTACCTAGCACCAGATGTTGGGCTTCATGCTTCAGCCCAACCTACGCATAATACTTTCACAGTCTCTAAAGCACTGCACCCCAGTCGCTAATAAATTTCTCTCGCGAATAATAAAAATTTATATTAAATCCACTCTATATACTATAGTGTAAACCCTATGATCAAAGCAGAAAATTTAAAAAACGTTGTGGATAATAAACACCTAAAAGCCAATGGCAAACATCTTATTATAGATCTCTACAATGCTCATCACCTTAATGACATTGATTTAATGAGACGTGCTATGCATGACATTATTAAGCAAACCAACACCACCCTGTTATTTGAAAATTTTCACCATTTCCAGCCTTCTGGCATCACAGGGGTTGCCTGCCTGGCTGAGTCACATATTTCGGTACACACTTGGCCGGAAGATAATTATGCTGCCTTTGATATTTTTGTTTGTGGTGATGCTCAACCTGAAGTCGCCATTAGTATCGTTAAGCACTATTTTGGCGGAACAGAACAAACAACATTACTACATCGTGGCAACAACACCATTGAAACTTCAAAAAAAGCCTATATATAAGTAGGGATCACTCGAAAAAATAACCAGCACGTTTTTTTATTCACCATAGGAAATAAGTATGAACAACAGCCTAGACAAAGTTCAAGCCGCTTTATCCGACTACATCACCGATGATGGTTGCGGTTTTAGTGTAACTGCGACTAAAACTGATGAATTTGCAATGTTGACTATCATCCGCGAAGATATTGAAGAATTTGCGATGCATGCAACAGCCAGTGAAAGCCAACTACTTTTTAATGTTGCCTTATTTGATAAAGCACAAATCATTGAAGGACAGGCTGCAGCTTTGAATCAAATGATGCTTGAGCTCAACATGGCAATGCCACTGTCATCATTTGCACTAACAGGAAATAATTATTCAATTTTTGGCGCTATGTCGATTGAATCTGATGCCAGCCAAATACAAGAAGAAATCCTAGTTTTATCTGAAAACATTATGGATGCTCTCGAAGTTTGCCAAAACTTCTTAATCAAAGCCTAACTGGAGATTATTATGGGATTTTTAAACAACGTATTTAAGACAATCAAAGGCTACGGTAGTGAAGCGAATGACGCTTTTGTTGATAGCCAAGGCATTCGTATTATGGAACAAGAAATTCGTGATGCTACTGAAAACCAACGCAAAGCGAATGAATCATTAACCGATGTGATGGCTGAACAAAAAGGCATTGCACGTAAAGTGAGTGATTTAAAAGCATCCGTTGATGAATATAGCGATGCGATAGGTAAGCTATTAGATGCCGGAAATGAAGGTCTAGCCATGGAAACAGCTGAGAAATTGGCTGAGCTAGAAACTGACCTCGACAGTAATCAAGCCATATTAGATTCATATAACGAACAAGTTAAAGAATTAAAAACGATTATTAAAGATTCAGCCAAACAAATGGAGGCCTTAAGACGGGAAGTTTCTATTGTTAAGTCGACTGAAGCAGCCCAAAAAGCGAGTGAAGCAACGGCAGCTCAATTTTCTGGCACCAATTCTTCATTACGCTCTGCTTCTGCGTCAATGGAACGGATTAAATCTAAGCAACAAAAACGCAAAGATAAAATGAAATCAGCGCGTGAATTAGCTAAAGAAAATAATGGTGGCGAGCTAAAAGACAAACTTGCTGCGGCAGGTGTGATTGGCAATAAATCGTCAGCGGCCTCTATTTTGGATCGCTATAAAAAAGCTAAATAAAGGAAACATCAATCGGAAAGCATAAGTCCTCTTTATGCTTCCCGGTTTTTTCTATGATATAGCCAAGAGACAATAATACCCGCAATAAAACCAAATAAATGCCCATCCCAAGACACACCGATTTTTCCTGGTAGCACGCCAAAAATCATCCCCCCATAAAAAAATATAAGTATCATTGAAGCGATAATATATTTTATTTTTCTAGAGAACCACCCAGACAATAATAGATAACCCCAAAAGCTAAAAATCAAGATCGAAGCGCCAATATGATTAGCTGTACGCCCAAATAACCAAGTAAGTCCTCCACTAATTATTACCATTAACATCACTTTTTCAAACATTTTATCGCCTTCTAACAAAGCTAAAGCGACAGCAAAAGTGATAAAACTAATTGAATTACCGATGATATGTGGCAAAGAGCCATGTAAAAATGGTGCCGTAATAATGCCGAATAAACCTACCGTTGTTCTAGGGATCAATCCAAATTGTTGTATTGGTATAAATAAAGAGCAAAAATAAGCACCCCACATGACAACAAGAAATGTAACTGTGATTTTTATCGACTGTTTCAATTAATTAGCCTTTTTATTGATTTTTATTGTTTTATGGCCTAAAAAACGGTGCATTATTGATTCATAATGATTAAGTGCGTAACATCATGTTTCATATAATAATAATTTAGGAAAAGTAATCATGTGTTGGAGTGGTGAAGCGTCTACAGTAATGGCTTTAATTGGGCTGACAGGGTCTGCCTTAGAAGCAAGGAAAAGTTTTACATACCCTTCAGAATTAGGCGGAGGATCAGAGTGGAAAGTGGAAGGGGTATCTGGAAAACACACCTTACGGGCTTTAACCTTAGCCTACTTCTCTTTAATGGAATTACTGCAAGCATTTAACTATACCACTCTTGGTATGGTTGATCCTGACAATGCTTTATACGCCTTATTAGGCTATGTTCATATCAGTTTCCAACCCCTTTTTATCACCTGGTTTTGTCTCTCTTTTTTACCTAGAACACGTCGTATGTATTGGGTTACATCGATGACTATTCTATCAGCAGGCGTGTCATTCTTGTTTTTATGCGGACTAATTGTCAACCCTTCTTTGCCAGGCTGCTTTGCCGTTCCCTGTCAGCCACTGACTGATATCGGTTTACTTATGCAAGGCGATGGAATGGCAAGTTGCTCAGCAACATCCTTTGTTTCTAGCATGGGAGACTGGCATATTGCATGGCAGTGGGCATCAAATGACTGCCATTTCATTCGCAACAGTTATTTCGTCATCGCATTTTTGCTCCCTATTATTTATGGTGCTTATAGGGTGATGTTATATTCGCTAATATTGGGCCCACTTCTGTCACTTATGCTAACTAATAACCCCCATGAATTAGCCGCTATTTGGTGTTTATTATCTATCGGGTTTTTAAGTGCCGTGAAAATCCCATGGATGGAAAGGTTCCTGACTTGTAAGCATGCAAGCTGGAAAGAATGCTTTGCGTCATTTAAAAAATAGATTTTTCAGGGGTTTTAATGCTAATCAAAAAGGGGCAAGATTAATGTCAGCCCCTACTAGGTAGCAAAAAAATCTTAAAACCCTGCCATGTATCGAGTTAAATTCTGACGCTTATTACTTTACGTATTTTTTGTTAAGGTTTTGCGTAGGATCGGTAGAGCGCCTTTTTGCGAAACCCATTATGTTACATCTGATTGACGGGTTTCACTACACAGCTAAAAAGACAGCTGTTACGCCCTACCTTACCCCACATAAAATATAGTAATTACAGATACTTATAACAGATTGCATTTATGGAGATTGGTATTATTCGCGTTCATTAAGACTATCAATATTTGAGATAACCCTGCTCGCTTAAAAGGAAAAAATGTGAACCTTACGAATTAAAAATAATCTATTCGCATAGTTCACCCGCCCGTTTCATTTTATGATAAACAACCATTAACCCTTCTAGCTCATCTCTAGCCTTATCAATGTCACCTGCTTGATAACTAGCTTGTATTGCCTGAGCATTAAAATGAAAATCATCATGGATACTCTGAAGACGGTTAAGGCTTTCCTGTTCAAATAACCCCTCTTTACGTGCTCGCTTAATCCACTGCCCACACGGGCCATGCTTTCCAGACATAATAGGCCATTGCTGCTTATCTTTCAGTGAAGATTGAACTTTTGATATAAAACGTTCCCTCCAGTGTTCAATCACTAAGCTAAATATTTTATTTTTATTTTCTTTATCAGTTCTAACTTTACTGCCATAGCTGAGCCATTCTTGATTAGGTATGTAAGCCGCTAACCAAGCAGGAAAATCATCAACAGGAATTGGTTTAGATATACCATAGCCCTGCACTTCTTCACAGCCCATCATCAGTAGCATTAAGCCCTGCTCAGTTGTGCCTATTCCTTCAGCAATCACTTTTCGGTTAAAGGACCCAGCAAGCCCAATCACCCCATCAATAATCGTAAAATCATCAGGATCATCCAATACATCTCTAACAAAACTTTGGTCAATCTTAATAGTATTTGCCGTTAAACTACGCAGGTGTGTAAGAGAAGAATAACCGGTACCAAAATCATCAAGCGCAATATTAACTCCCAAGCTTTCTTGACAAGTTTTAATAATACGACTGATCAGCTGCAAATCACTGAGCGCACTGCTTTCCAATATTTCCAATTGTAAACATTGAGAATTAACAGTAGGATACTTCGCTAAAGCAGCCTCTAAATTTACAAAGAAATCCTTGGACATTAGATGATGGGAAGCAATATTAACACTCACTTCCAATTTGATGCCTTTAACCAACCAACTATCCATCTGCTGCAAGGCTTGATGAATAACCCAATCACCTATTTTAAGTTCTAAATTAGTCCCATCAGTGAAGGGTAGAAAATCCAGCGGTGAAATAATGCCTTTCTCAGGGTGAATCCATCGTATTAAAGCTTCAACCCCAGACACCTCGCCAGAGACCATATTCACCTTAGGCTGACAATACAGTTGAAATTCATTATTGATCAGTCCCTGCTGAATTTCATCAAGTTTATGATGTTTTTTAACCTGTTGTTTGTCATGCTTGCTATCAAAGACGTGATACCGATGTTTACCCGATTGTTTCGCTTGATACATCGCTTGGTCAGCATGACGAATAAGTGTACCAATATCTTCATTATCAGCAGGGTATAAGGTTACACCAATAGACGCTGTAATATTATGTTGGATGCTATCAATCAAATAAGGCTCCGCTAAAGCACAAAGGATACGCTCCAGTGTTATTTCGCACTGCCCTATTGATTCAATATCATTAAGTAATAAAGCAAATTCATCACCGCCTTGACGTGAAACCGTATCTTCCTCTCTAATACTCCCAGTAATGCGATTAGCCACTTCAATTAATAAGTCATCCCCCACATTATGACCGTAGTTATCATTGACCGGTTTAAAATTGTCCAAATCAAGAAAACATACCGCAAGTTGTTGCACCGTGCGCTTACTATGCGCAATCGCTTGGTGAAATCGGTCAGTAAATAAAGCACGATTAGGCAGCCCCGTTAACAAGTCGTAATGCGCCATTAAACTGAGTTTTTCTTGTTGCTGTTTACTCTGAGTAATATCAGTAAACACACCGATATAGTTGATTATTTTTCCATTCTCATCAAGTAAGGTCGAAATGGTCAGCAACTCTGCATAAAGTTCACCGTCTTTTCTGCGATTCCAGACTTCACCCTGCCAATGACCTAGCTCATTAATCCCTTGCCACATATCCGCATAGAATTTTTGGCTTTGTTTCCCCGAACTTAAAATACGCGGATTTTTACCGATGACCTCTTCTCGACTAAAACCTGTAATCACACTAAAAGCAGGATTAACATCAACTATCTCTTTCTGAGCATTGGTAATGGTGATGCCTTCATGTGTATTGTTAAATACTTGAGAGGATAATTTAAGTTGCTTGTCATATGCCCGCCTTTCTAACTCTATACCAGCTCTCGCAGACAGGCTTTTCAAAAGTTCTAAAGCCTGCGTATTCTCTCGCATCGGCTTATCATCCAGCAAAGCGATAAGCCCTAATATTTGTCCATCATGACCTTTCAGTGGAACTCCAATGTAAGATTCAGCATGCATATCAACTAATATATGGTCGGCTGGAAATAATCTCTGGATGTCTTGTGGGTAAAAACATTGGCCGTCTTGGAGTGCTTCCTTACATGGAGTGCCTTCCAAGTTATAAGAAAAATTATCGACAATTTCACCATTTGCCCAAACAGCCAAGGTCTCGGAATAACTAAAATCATTACCTGTAATTTTCGCAAGTAAGGCATAACGAGTACCTTGTGAAACAGCAAGCTCCTTAACCATTATTTTAAAAATATCATCATCATGATTTGTACCACTCTCCGCGAGCACTCTGAGTACATGCTCTCTTCTTTTGTTATGAGTAATATCAGTGATAAAGCCATGCCAAAGCGTAGCCCCGTCCTTTTCACGTTCAGGCATGGCATTACCAAGCAACCAATTTACCGTACCATCATCAAATTTCACCCGATATTCACATTGCCACAGAGCCAGTTCCTCGGCAGATTTTTGAATAGAGGCATTAACACGCTCTAGGTCATCAGGATGAATAACTTCAAAAACTTTAGCAGCATCCTCACGAATCTCCTCAGGTTTAACTCGGTATATCTCTTTAATGGCCTCGCTAGCAAATGGGAAACTGCATTTCCCATCAATATTGAGGCGGTACTGATAAATAGCCCCCGGCACTAAACGCGCTATTTTTTGCAATTTACCCAAAGCGGCCTGCCTGGATTCTTCCGCCCATTTTCGCTCGGTAATATCTTGAATAAAACCTGAAAACTTCTCAATTCCCCCATTATTTCCTAGTGTTTTTTTACCTCGGGACTCTATCCAGCGCTGCTCACCATTATCAGGTCGGCGTATTGAATACTCAATATGCTGCTCATCACCTGTCGCGAGGCTATGCTCTAAAGATTTAAAAAAGTCAGCATGATAACTGTGCTCCATAACAGAGCACAGTGATTTAAAATTAGCTTCAGCGCCCTGAGAAAGTCCCAATATGGAGCGTACCTGTTCTGACCAAATTGCCTTTTCACCATCACACAATAGCTCCCAATAGCCTATCTGAGCATACTGCTGTGCCTCTTGTAAGCGCGACTCACTCTCACGAAGCTGATTTTCCACCTGTTTACGCTCACTCAAATCAACATCAATGCAAAACATTTCTTGCTCGCCATCTACATTAGTTTGTAAAACATGGCTAGAAAAAACGTCCACGAGCTTGCCATCTTTTCGGATAAGGGCTAATTCGCCAGAGGGAATAGCAATATCAGACTCTAGCCAATTACCATGCGCTTTAATAAGACCACTGCGCATATCGCTAGGGACGATTAAGTCTTCAAGTTTTTTGCCTAATGCTTCTTGCTCGGTGAATCCGTAGATGGCTTCACTAGCTTTATTCCAGAAAATAACTTTTCGTTCAGCGTCATAGCCTTGAACGGAGACCGAATCAACCGCTGCTAATAATGAGCTGAAGCGATATTCACTGACTTTTAAAAATGCTTCGGCTTGCTTACGGGCTGCAATTTGTTTCCGCAAGGTACGGTTCCAATAAAGAACAATACTAAGCAATAGTAATAAGCCAAGTGATACTTGAATGGCGGCACGATAATTAGCCTGTGATACAAATTCTACCTTGCCCCATTTATCGAAAATCTGTTTTTTCTCTTGTGCCGTAATAGAGTCAAAAGCACGATTAAGCAAAGGAATAAGGATCGGTGCATAGGCTTTCTTTACGCCAAACGCAAGATCACTAGTAAACTCAGTTTTACCAACAATTCTAATATTCTGAATAGCCAAATTTGAAATTGCATACGATGCATGAGTTAAGGTCGAGAGCAATACCTCTGCCTTTCCAGAAGACACCGCCTCTAATCCTTGCTGTAGGTTGTCTACCCAGTAGTAGTCCAATCCTGGGTAGGTATCAGTAATCTGTTTAACGTAACCATACTCTTTGATCAACGCAATTTTTTTGTCAAAAATCTGTTCGATGTTATTCACATACGCTTGTTTATCATTCATGACCATAATAATGGGACTGGAAAGATAGGGCTTGGTAAATACCATTGTGTCGGTTAATGAAGAATTAACCATTTCTGAGAT
>DAOUSK010000082.1 GCA_030627265.1 Methylococcaceae bacterium | reverse complement strand
CTGCTCTATCTTTGCCTTGCCCTAAAGCTAAGCCAAAACGGCGGTTGCGTGATTGGTTATCCGTACAAGTTAAGATTAAATCACCTAATCCTGATAAACCCATCAGCGTTTCTTGTTGGCCACCTAATGCGGTATTTAAACGACTAATTTCAGCAATCCCCCGAGTCACTAATGCAGCTCGAGTATTTGCGCCAAAACCAATACCATCTGCAATGCCAGCAGCAATCGCTAAAACATTTTTAACCGCTCCGCCGACTTGTACACTGATAATATCAGTGGTGGTGTAAGTGCGGAAATGGGGACTATGCATAATCTCTGCAAGCTCATTAGCAAAGCCTTGCTGTGTTGCTGCAATGGTCACTGCCGTGGGTAGATCAGCGGCAACTTCTTTAGCGAATGAGGGGCCAGATAAAACAGCAGCTGGCGTGTTATCGCCAAATATATGCGCCACTGTTTGATGTAGAAACTCACCTGAGTTAGGTGCAAAGCCTTTCGTTGCCCAAGCAATTTTTACTTGTTCATTAACAAAAGGTTTTATTTTTATTAAGGTGTCTTTAAAGGCGTGGCTAGGAACGGAGATTAATAAAATATCGCTGTACTGCACCGCTTCTTTAATGCTACTACTTAATGAGAGGTGGTCAGGAAAGCTAAGGCCAGCAAGGTAGCGTGTATTTTGGCGGTCCTGCGTTAAATGCTGGATATGCCCGGGGTTATGTCCCCAAAGCAAAGTCGGGTTGCCGTTTCTTGCTGCTTGTATTGCAAGAGCAGTTCCCCAAGAACCGGCGCCAAAAACGCTAATTTTGCTAGTCATAATAGTTTTAGTTTAAAGTGCTTTTTTCTTCTTGTGCCATATGTTGGCTATACAGTGCATCAAAATTAACCGGTGCAAGTAATAACTGAGGGAAACCGCCTTTTGCAACAAGATCAGAAATAACTTCTCGCGCATAAGGAAATAAAATATTAGGGCAAAAGCTGCCAACCATTGGTTTCATTTCTTCTTCAGAAAAACCGGCTAATGAGAAGATACCTGCCTGAGTTGCTTCAACTAAATAGGCAACTTGATCTTCCGTTTTTACGGTAACCGTAACGGTTAAAGTAATTTCAAAAAGCCCATCTTCCAGTGGTGTTACATTCGTGCCTAGGTTGAAATCAACATTAGGCTCCCATTTTTGGGTGAAGATTTGCGGGCTATTTGGAGATTCAAAAGAAATATCTTTTGTGTGTATTTTTTGAATTGAAAATTGTTTTTCTTCTGCTTGCTTCTCTTCAGCCATGATTATGTCTTGTTTTTTAAGTAAGGAAAGTGATGTGGTTTATTTTTTACCAGCAACAACAGGAAGTTTATTTTCTTCCCAAGATTGCATGCCGCCTGTCATAGAGAATAAATTCTCAAAGCCTGCTTTGGTAAGCTTATCGCAAGCTGAAGTTGAGCGCATACCTGATTGGCAGACAACAATGACTTCATCTGTTTTATACAGTTCAATTTTTTTCATGCTGCTATCTAAGCTAGATAGAGGAATATGAATTGCATCAGCAAGGTGGCCTTTTTTAAATTCACCGGCATCCCTAACATCAATAATAATAGGATTTCCAGAGTTTAATCTAGCAACAGTTAGCATTGGGGAAATAGTCTTATATTTGCGTAAGCTTGTTTCGATAATGTCCTGAAGTAAAAAATAAATAACAGCAACAAAAGCAGTAGCTAACATCCAATGGTTTGTTGCAAATTCGATATATTGTTCTATTTCCATAAAGGTATCTAATAAAAGTTTAAGTTAAAAATTAGGGGTTGGGCAGAAGACTTGGCGCATCATCTCAATTAGCTTGAGCATACGAGGATCATCAATGTAGTAGAATACTCGGTTTGCATCTTTTTTGTAATTTAAAATATCTTTTTCTCTCAAAATGGCAAGGTGCTGAGAGATATTACTTTGGCTAGTGCCGACTTTCTCAACAATCTCTTGAACACTCATTTTCTCAGTGCCCAGTATGCACAGTATTTTTAAGCGTAAAGGGTGAGACATCGCTTTTAAACAGCGCGCTGCCCTTTCTATATCAGAATCAGATGCTACTTTATGAACTTCAGGTTTTTCCATTTGATGACTGCTTGTATTAATTAAAATATTAGGGTGGGCGTTATTTTTATACCCAAGGAGTAGCAACGTGTATTACTATATTATACTTTGCATCAGTAATAGTAGTAAATGCTAAAGATAGGGTTAAGTAAATATTCTAGCACTGTTTTTTGCACCCTATATAACAAGTGTATGATGTAAACTGTTATATATATACCTTAAAGTGAGTGAGAATAATATGACGAGACCTAAACCTTTAATTTTATTAATACTAGATGGCTTTGGTGTGCGCAAAGAAATCAAATATAATGCAATCGCTCAAGCTGATACACCTTGCTGGGATAGTTTACAAAAAAGGTTCCCCACAACAACGCTAGCTTGTGCAGGAAAAATTGTTGGCTTACCTGATGGACAAATGGGTAACTCAGAAGTAGGCCATATGCATATAGGGACAGGCCGCTATGTTCCGCAGAATTTTTCTCGTGTAAGTGATGCGATTGCAGCAGGCGATTTTTTTACCAACGCTGTATTATGCAAAGCGGTTGACGATGCTTTAGCAAAGCAAGGCACATTGCACATTATGGGGCTACTTTCGCCTGGCGGTGTGCATAGCCATATTGACCATATTTTGGCAATGTTACAGCTCGCGGCAAAAAAAGGACTAAAAAAAATAGCAGTACATGCGATTTTAGATGGGCGTGATGTTGCGCCTAAAAGTGCTGAAAGCTCATTACAACGCTTACAAAATAAAATAGATGAGTTGGGCGTGGGGCATATTGCATCCATTGTGGGGCGTTTTTATGCAATGGATAGAGATAACCGCTGGGATAGAGTACAAAAAGCACACCAATTAATTGTCTTAGGAAAAAGTGAGTTTTCGAATAATTCTGCTATTTCAGCATTGCAAGAAGCGTATCAGCGAGGAGAAACAGATGAATTTGTTGAACCTACGACTATTCTTAATGCAGAAGGTAAAAGCACTCTATTAAGTTCGGATGATAGCGTTGTGTTTATAAATTTTCGTGCTGATCGGGCAAGAGAAATTAGTCAGGCAATAACGGCAAAAGATTTTTCTGATTTTGATCGTCAGCATGCAGGGTTTACTGGGAATTTCACAACGCTGACGAGTTATCATGAAGCCTTTAATTACCCCGTTGCTTATGAGTCTGCTGAAATTAAAAATAGTTTAGGTGAGGTTCTGGCGCAACAAGGATTATCTCAATTACGCTTAGCAGAAACAGAAAAATATGCGCATGTTACATTTTTTATGAATGGTGGTGTGGATCAGCCAAATAAAGGGGAAGATCGTATTTTAGTACCATCCCCTAAAGTAAAAACGTATGATTTACAGCCTGAAATGAATGCTGAAATAGTGACCGAGCATTTAGTTAAAGCAATTGCAGAGCAAAGTTACGATGTGATTATTTGTAATTATGCAAATTGCGATATGGTTGGGCATACGGGTGTATGGGAGGCGGCATTAACAGCGGTTACTACGATAGATAATGCCTTAGAGAAAGTGGTTAATGCCTTAGAAAAAGTCGGCGGGCAAATGCTGGTGACTGCGGATCATGGAAATATTGAGGAAATGCGCGATGCAAATGATGGTCCGCAAACAGCACATACCACCAACCTTGTGCCATTAGTTTATGTCGGTGGCAGCCAAGCTTTAGTTGAGGGCGGGAGTTTAAAGGATTTAGCGCCAACGATGTTAGCTATTTTAGGATTAGACCAACCCAGTGAGATGAATGGTGAATCTTTGCTGAATAAAAAATAAAATATTTGATGAAGTCACTTTTTCTGTTTTTTTTCTGTTGGATTTATTTGCCGTTTAGTATGGCCGCTGAGCAAGATAAGCAGTTGCTTAAAGTACAGGAAAAAATTAAAAATGTTAGCTCAAAGTTATCAACATTAAAAAAACAGGAAGATAAAGCACAAAATAAACTGAAGCATATTGAGCAGCAATATGGAAAAATTTCGCAAAAAGTACGGCGTTTAGGGTCGCAGTTAAGAGAGAAAAAACAACGTATCAGAGAAATTCAGCAGGATATTAAGGTGCAACAAAAGTGGCTGGCTGGCCAAGAAAAAAAGATAGCAGGACAAGTAAAAGCGGCTTATATTTTAGGTAAACAAGAACCGCTAAAATTATTATTAAGCCAAGAAGACATCGGTAAAGTCAGCCGAATGATGCGTTACTATCATTATTTTAATAAAGATAGGATTAACCAAGTTCAACAAATTAATAATAGCTTGCAGCTATTGAAAGGTTTAGAAAAAGAAAAGCAGCAAGAAGTATTGCAAGTATCCAGCTTAGCGAACGAGCAAAAGCAGAAGCAAAAAACATTGGTACAAACCAAGTATGAACGTAAGCAATTAATCAAAAAAATCAAAAAAGACTCTAAAACGCAAAAAAATAACTTATCTAAATTAAAAAGGAATGCAAAAAAACTAAAAGGATTAGTGAGTTCATTACGATTAGAAAAGCAGCGTCCGGTAGGGGAGATAAAGTCGAGTCTACCCTTTAGGCATTTAAAAGCTAAAATGTCATGGCCGATTAAAGGCAGAATTATTAAGGCGTTTGCTAGTCGGCGTGTAGATAGCCAATGGAATGGTGTGTTAATGAGTGCAAAAGAAGGCACTAAAGTGAAGGCAATCGCAGAGGGGCAAGTTATCTTTGCGGATTGGTTTAAAGGGTATGGTTTGCTGATTATTGTGAAACATGACAAAGATTATATGAGCTTATATGCGTATAACCAGAGCTTATATCAAGCAAAAGGGGACTGGGTTTCTGCTGGCGATGTTTTGGCAACGGTCGGTAAAAGTGGTGGTCGAGATAAGCCCGCGCTTTATTTTGAAATTCGTAAAAAAAATAAACCCATTAACCCAGCGAAATGGTGTCGATAAAGTGACAAAATTAGAGTTAAAATAGATTTATATTTTTCATATAAAATTAAGCAATTAGCATTTCATCTATAAAGTAGACCTTAACGGAGTGAGTGAACGTGGTTAGACAAAAGAATTTATTAATTTTAATAACAGGCTGTTTTTTAGGGATTGCAATTTCTACAACCAGCTCAGTTTTTGCAGACAAAGAGCAAGCCGTCGCCCTTCCTTTTGAGGAATTAAGAACCTTTACTGAAATATTTGGCCGTATCAAGCAAGATTATGTAGAAGAGGTTTCTGATAAAAAATTATTAGAAAGTGCAATACGAGGAATGCTGGTTGGTTTAGACCCTCATTCAAGCTATTTAGATGCAGAAGAATATAAAGAGTTGCGTGTTGGAACAACGGGACGCTTTGGTGGCTTAGGTATTCAAGTCACGATGGAAGACGGCTTTGTAAAAGTAATTTCCCCCATTGATGGTACACCGGCAAAAAAGGCAGGGATTGAAGCGGGCGATTTAATTATTAAGTTAAATGACCAGCCTGTAAAAGGAATGACTTTAACTGGCGCAGTTAAAATTATGCGTGGTGAAGTGGGCAGCGATATTGATTTGATGATCGTGCGTGAAGGCAAAGCAGCGCCTTTTAACGTCACCGTTACTCGAGATATTATCAAAGTAAAAAGCGTACGCAGTCGTACCTTAGAAGAGGGTTTTGGTTATGTGCGAATCAGTAGCTTTCAGTCTCCGACGGGTGCTGCCGTTAATGATGCAATTAAAAAATTAAACAAAGAAAATGGCGGGCAATTAAAAGGCTTGGTCTTAGATTTAAGAAATAATCCCGGAGGCGTTTTAGATGCAGCGGTTGATGTGAGTGACACATTTTTAAATTCAGGAAAAATTGTGTTTACTGAAGGGCGCATTGCAGATGCAAAAATGGATTTTAATGCCAGCAAAGGTGATTTATTAAAGGGTGCACCTTTAGTTGTTTTGATTAATGGTGGTTCAGCATCGGCATCTGAAATTGTAGCGGGCGCCTTACAGGATCATAAACGAGCGGTTATTATGGGCACCAAGTCTTTTGGTAAAGGCTCGGTACAAACTATTTTGCCAACAGGCAGTGGTGGTGCAGTAAAAATCACGACAGCACGCTACTTTACACCGTCTGGTCGATCTATTCAGGCGACAGGGATAGAGCCTGATATTAAACTTAAGCGCGTGAAACTGGAAGCATTAGAAGCCGCCAAATTTAAAGCGACTAAAGAGGCTGATTTATCCGGTCATTTAAGTAATAACACGGCAAAGAAAAAAGCTAAAAAAGCGGAAAAAGAAGCCGATAAAAAAGGCGTGGATATTCGTGATTACCCTTTAACAGAGGCGCTAAACCTATTAAAAGGGATTGCTATTTTTAGATAGCAACTTGCGTTATTTAAAGTGGATAATAAAAAGTCAGTATGCCGAATAAAGCCTTTGCTTTATGGGCTGCTGGCTTTTTTTATGCTATCCATCGAGCCCCTTAAGGCAGAACCTTTACCTAGAATCGCTTTGATTATTGATGATATGGGGCTGAATGATCAACTAGGGCAAGCCGCTGTGCAGCTTTCAGGCGCGGTAACGTATTCTTTTTTAGCGAATGCGCCGTATACACAGAAATTGGCGGCTTCAGCGCACGATAAGGGCAAAGAATTAATGCTTCATGCGCCAATGCAAACGCTCGCAAAAAGTGAGCGT
The DNA here is from genome assembly GCA_030627265.1 of Methylococcaceae bacterium. Classification (GTDB taxonomy): domain Bacteria; phylum Pseudomonadota; class Gammaproteobacteria; order Methylococcales; family Methylomonadaceae; genus Methyloprofundus. The sequence goes on along the minus strand of DAOUSK010000082.1, from coordinate 3,672 downwards.
GAACAGGAAGAATTAAAAAAAGAAATGTCGCCTCAGCAGTTTAGCCAGTTACTATTAAAGCAACTGAATAGCATTCCAAATATTGCGGGCGTTAATAACCATAAGGGAAGCTTGTTAACCCAAGATTATAGGTCGATGGCTCGTGTGATGTCTCTTATCAAGCAGTATGCGGGAACGGGTTTATTTTTTGTTGATAGTAAAACGGCGCAACATAGTATTGCTGATCGGGTGGCTAAAGAATTTGGGCTTTCAGTGCTGGCTAGGGATGTCTTTTTAGACCATGGATCGCCAAGCGAAGAAGAAATAAGGCGGCAATTTAAACGATTGATACGACTTGCGCATCCTAGAAAAAACACACTTAAAATTTTACAAGAAGAGTTGGCGCAGTTAAATGCGTATGGCGTTCAGCTGGTTTCAGTTTCTGAATTAATGAAAAAGCCTCAAAGAATAATAGCAAAAAGCATTTTTCGTTCAATCCCTGCCAAGCAAGAAAATCCTAGCTTTGAACAGCCAGCTGAAGAGTTTGATGTTTTTTAGTATGCTCACTGTCATTGCAATATCGCGCCAACCTCAATAGTTGCTAGGATGGGTAGAGCGTCTTTTGCGAAACCCATCATTGTGCACGGTATTGGTGGGTTTCACTACGCACCTAAAAACAGGTACTACGGTCTACCCATTCTACATTTTATGTAAATTAAGCAACCGACTCTTGATAAAAGTCTGAAAAGTCATCCATCACAGCAATGGCTTTTTCTACGCTATCATTTTCATTTAAAACGTAGCTGCTGATGCCAACGCGATTAAGATAAAAAATCTGATCCAGCATAAAATCACCATTCACACGAATATCCCCCGTAAAATCATAACGACTACGGAGTAAGCGAGCATGAGTAAAGGCGCGTCCATCAGTAAAAACAGGAATAAAGAGTTCAATTAATGAAAAATGACTTAGATCGGAGATAATATCTTCAATAATTACGTCTGATTCAAGTCTTAAACCTAAGTTTTTTACCTGGCTCAATGCGTCACGGTCTTGATTCCAGCGTGCTAAAGAAACAATATTGAAGTCATCGTTCAATGGCGCATCATCAGCAATAAATGCCCAGTTATCTTGAGTTAAAGTCTTATTTTTAATCAGCGGCATAAACTTTCTCCTTAAAAGGGCTAACACCAACACGTCTAAACGTGGCTAAAAAGGGTTCATCTTCATTAGTACGTTGCTCAAGATAGGTCTCAAGCAGGGTTTTAACAACGGGTGCAATGTCTTCTTTACTGACGGCAGGGCCTAAACGCTCACCAATGGCTGCATCATTCTCAGAAGAGCCACCTAAGGTGACTTGATACCATTCCACGCCTTTTTTATCGACGCCTAAAATTCCGATATGACCAACGCTTTGATGCGCACAACCATTCATACAACCTGAGATATTGATTTTTAAATCACCTAAGTCATGGATGTAATCCATGGAATCAAGCGTGTCATTAATGCGCTGGGTGACATCAATAGAGCCTGCATTTGCTAATGAGCAGTAATCTAAGCCAGGGCAACAAATTATATCGGTTGCCGTGCCTATATTCGGTGTGGCTAGTTTTAAAGCAGCTAGTTTTTGCCAAAGCGCAAATAAATCAGCTTCTTTAATATCAGCTAAAACTAAATTTTGCCTGTGCGTGGCACGAATCATCCCAAAGCTATAAGTATCGGCTAAATCGGCCAATGCATCGAGTTGAGTATCAGAGCAATCACCGGGAGGGCTATCTGGTGATTTTAGTGAGACATAAACAGCGCGATATCCTGCGATTTTATGTTCTTCGGTATTGTGTTTAACCCACGTGTTAAAGGCTGGGTTATCGCTAAGATTTTTTGTATAGCCTGAATCAGTCCCTAGATTTTTTTCATAGGCAGGATCAGCAAATTGCGTACGCATATCACTAATCGTTGTCTCTTTAACTTCTAGCTGATCTTTGATAAGCGCCCACTCAGCCTCAACTTTTTTAGAGACTTCCGCTAGACCTGCTTCACGCACTAAAATTTTGATCCGCGCTCTATATTTGTTATCGCGACGTCCGTAGATGTTATAAACACGTAAAATGGCTTCTAAATAAGAAAGCAGGTGTTTTTTCTCTAAGAAAGGTCTGATGACTTGAGCAATAACAGGTGTACGCCCTAAGCCGCCACCGACTAATACTTTAAAGCCAATTTCACCCAAGTCATTTTTGACTAAATGTAAGCCAATATCATGAAAATGAGTTGCCGCCCGATCTTGAATTGACCCGCTAACAGCAATTTTAAATTTACGCGGTAAATAGGCAAACTCAGGGTGTAAAATTGTCCATTGGCGAATAATTTCGCAATAAGGACGAGGGTCTTCTAGTTCGTCTTTAGCAACGCCTGCTAGTTGGTCAGAGGTTGTGTTTCTAAGGCAGTTACCACTGGTTTGGATGGCGTGCATTTGTACGCTGGCTAATTCTTCCAGCATATCAGGAATTCTTTCTAGTGCAGGCCAGTTGAACTGGATATTTTGGCGCGTCGTGAAATGACAGAAATTTTTATCGTAATCACGCGCAATAGACGCTAGTTTGCGTACTTGAGCGCTAGCTAATAAGCCGTAAGGGCCTGCAACACGAAGTAGTGGGGCGTGAGTTTGAACGTAAACGCCATTCATTAAGCGTAATGCGCGATATTTATCGTCGGCAATTTCACCTTTTAAAAAACGTTGGGTCTGATCTCTAAATTGATCGACACGTTCGTTGATGAGTGTTTGGTCTTTATCAGTATATTGATACATGTGAATGTGCTTATGTAAGCGGCTTATAGAGGATGAATAATCATATACTGCTATTGATTAAATGACAAAGACAATTAACTAATGCTATTATTAGCAGTTAAATTTTATACTCTATAAAAAAGTATGGAATGAAAAAAAATAATTATAACTTGAAGGGTTTGGGGGTTTTGTGCGTTTATTATTAACTTTTGCGGCGCTGTTCGCGATGCCACAACTGGCAATGGCTAGCGAGGGTATTGCTAACCTCGGGCTGACAGGAACGGAGCGTGGTATTTACACGGTTCTAATCTTTATTATTGCTTACGGATTCGTAATGGCTGAAGAATTTACGGGTATGCGTAAATCAAAACCAGTGATTATTGCAGCGGCAATTATTTGGGCGCATGCGGCTGTTTTAGCGGCAGAGGCGGGAGTTTCAGTTGAAGATTTACATGAAGCATTTGAATTCAACTTAAAAGAATATGCGGCATTAATGCTGTTCTTGCTAGTTGCGATGACTTATATCAATGCAATGGCAGAGCGTAATGTCTTTGAAGCCTTGCGTTCTTGGATGATTCGTAAAGAATTCGGTTATAAGCAACTTTTTTGGATTACCGGGATTATTACTTTCTTCTTATCCGCAATTGCTGATAACTTAACGTCGGCACTGTTAGTGGGTGCTGTTGTTTTAGCCGTCGGTAAAGATAATGAGAAATTTGTTGCGATTGGTTTTGTTAACTTAGTTGTTGCTGCAAACGCTGGTGGTGCATTTAGCCCATTTGGTGACATTACAACCTTAATGGTATGGCAAGCAGGTTACGCAGAATTCTTTGATTTCTTTAACTTATTTATCCCATCTGTTGTTAACTACGCGATTCCAGCTTTTTTTATGTCTTTAGCAGTGCCG
>DAOUSK010000067.1 GCA_030627265.1 Methylococcaceae bacterium | reverse complement strand
GCCCGTATTTTTAATAGTCATTAGTATTTGTGATGGAAAGTAAAATTTTATTAGCTTCGGTATAAAGCGTATAAATTTCTTTTGAATCCTTTAATTGAATGCTTAGTTCAAAGTGGCTAAAACTACCATCAGGCATAAAAATAACTTGGGGTTCTAGTTTCTTACTAAAGGTAACAGGGAGCTTATCGATTGTTAAGTTATATTCAAGAGCCTTATTAATCGTAGAGCGACGCAATAAGTTATCATTTTCTAGAACTTGCCATTTTTGCTGTTTATAACGTAAAAAAGTATGTGATTTTTCACCCAAATGCCAGCCCATAATTTGTCCACGTAAAATAGCATCATCAGACGCTAGTTTTAGTAGCTGTTGAATTTTATAGGCAGTTAATTTAGCAGGCGAGGGGCGAGAGTTTAAACTCAGTGCTGCAAAAGAAAATAGAATCCCAACGATAACCATAACGACGAGTAATTCGATTAAGGTAAACCCTTTAGAATCCTTTTTCAATGTATTAAGCTCTCGTTCCCTATTATAGGTTTAAAAAGGTTTCACTACTGCTGGTTGAACTAGCCGATTGTGAATTAAAGCTATTGTTTAGTGCTTGAACTAAACCTTTTGCCCTGGTTAAAATCATTCCAAGTGTTTCTTGTACTTCTTTAGTCCATGCAACAGGCGTTGTTGTTGGCAAAATCATGCGCCAGAAAGTAAGGTTTTGTGCAAAAAGGGCGGGTAAATCCTCAGTTAAGCCAAGTTCTTGCTGCCTTTTTTCTAAGCCCTTCATAATGTATTTAGCATGAAACTTACTGCTTGATAAGTGAAAAGGAACCAGTGCAACTAATAAAATAAAAAGTCCCGTTGATGCAATAAAAGGGTCAAGCAATATCGCAACAAGGCCAAATTGAATTTCGCCAGCAACCAGTGTTAAAGCAATAAAACTAAGTAATAAGGTTAATGTAAAGTGGGTACGTTCCTTCCAGAGCGTCAGACTTTTTTTAACTTCACGTACGATGACTTCTTCAAAATCTGTAATATGCTCTTCTAGAGTACTTAGAATTCGATAGGCGCTTTCAATATCAATATTAGAGAGTTTTTGTTCTAAGGATTCTTGGGGATTAGAAGTAGAATCGGATGAAAGGCTAATAAATTGACCTGCTTGTAGCCCTAAATTAGTCAGCTGATGTTTCCAGTTGGCAATGGTTTCTGCTGAAGCTTGTGCGTTATTTTCAGTAATGATGTAGATGAATTTACTGGGGTTATGGCTATTTGCCGCATGCTTTAAGAACAGCGGTAGAGTAACTTTAAAGTCATCAATCGTAAATTGGTTAGCATCAAAAAATATAAAAACAAGGTCAGATAAATCACTGACATGGTTACGTAATAAGTTAATGCCTTCTTGATGGTCATGGAGGGAAAAACCCGGTGCAGTAATGATTGTTTTATCTTTTAATTTTGGGCTATTTGAGGTTTTTAAATCCAAATAAATATTGATATTACGACCTTCGCCCTTTTCTAATTGCTCTAAGCGATCACTGATATGAAAAAAAGGAAAGCGTGGGTCGCCATCAACGGCAGTACCCGGTAATATCATGCTAGATTCAGAGTTACGGTGGCTTAATACACTAAATTGAGCACCAATATTATCTGAATTAGCAAGAGCAGCTGATCCTGCTAAGTATTGGTTAATAAATTCATTTTTACCTGAGGATGGCTCACCAATAACAGTGATAATAGGTGACCATGATGTTTTATTGGCTAATGAATCATCCATACCAATAAGTCCCATTTCATAGGCGACTTGATCTAACTCATGGTAAAGCCTAAAGGCTTGCAATAAAGCAGGGTTTTTATCGGCTAATTGCTGTTCAATTTGATGTAATGATGAATGGACAGATTTTTCGGACATGCTCATAAGTATAAAACCATTTTAGCGTTATTATTTAGTGTCATTTCAGGGTAATAAGTACCTGCGACAATACATTTAACATTTCTGTCCTAAAAAGACGATCTAGCCATCTTAGGAACCTTAAAAGATTGAACTTACCCGCTTTAGAGCTCCATTACCATTAAGTTAAAAGTAATACAAAAGGGCGCGCAGGTCTTTAGCCTGCTTTTGTATCGATGCAGGCTAAAGACCTGCGCCCCGATAAGTTAATTATGTATCACCTAAATTATAATGATTGGGTATGAACATTTTTATGGGGTTCCTTACGTGAAACCCTAACATGAAATGTTAAAATAATTATGCCCAGTACTTAGGATCGAGAATTAAACTCTCGCTCCTTAATGACTTTATTATTAGTTTTTAAATTTTAAATTGGAGATTTATTCAGGTCTCTAAAAAGTTAAGTGCTATAGGTACGATCTATATAATTCTCAACAATCGTTTGGAATTCTTCGGCAATTTTATCACCTTTTAAAGTCACTGTTTTTAAGCCATCTTCATAGACAGGAGCAACCGGTGTTTCGCCAGTGCCAGGTAAACTAATGCCAATGTTAGCATTTTTACTTTCACCAGGGCCATTAACAACACAGCCCATAACAGCGACTTCCATATTTTCTACGCCGGTATATTTATCTCGCCATACAGGCATTTGTTCACGTAAAAAAGCTTGAATATCCATGGCTAAATGTTGAAAATACTCGCTAGAAGTACGACCACAACCTGGGCAAGCAATCACCATCGGCGTAAAAGCACGAAAGCCCATCGTTTGTAATATTTCCTGAGCAACCACGACTTCTTTGGTACGTGCAGTACCTGGCTCTGGTGTTAAAGAAATGCGAATTGTATCGCCGATGCCTTGTTGCATTAGAACTGATAGAGCAGCGGATGAAGCAACAATTCCTTTAGAACCAATACCCGCCTCTGTTAAGCCTAAGTGTAAGGCATAATCGCAGCGAGTAGATAGCTTTTGATAGATGCTAATTAATTCTTGTACATTACTAATTTTGCAAGAAAGCAGTATTTTATCTTTTCCTAAACCATAAGATTCCGCTGCAGCAGCGCTTTCTAAGGCTGAAATAATAATAGCTTCTTGGGTAACAATATTTAGCTCATCAGGTTCTGCTTTTGCTCTATTCTCATCTAACAAACGCGTTAGAACTGATTGATCTAAACTACCACCATTAACGCCGATACGAACAGGTTTATTATATTTGACGGCACATTCAATCATTTGTTGAAATTGTGCGTCTTTTTTAGAGCCTTTGCCCACATTACCTGGGTTAATTCTAAACTTTCCTAAAGCCTGTGCGCAGTCAGGAAAATTTTCTAAGAGTTTATGGCCGTTAAAATGAAAGTCACCGACTAAGGGAACTGAGTAACCTGCCGCATCAAGTTGTTTGCGAATTTCTGGTACAGCAGCGGCGGCAGCTTCATTGTTAACTGTGATACGAACTAGTTCTGACCCAGCATCAGCAAGCTCTTTAACTTGTTTTACAGTGCCTGCTATATCTGCAGTATCTGTATTAGTCATAGATTGGACAACAATAGGCGCGCCACCACCCACTTTTACATTTCCAATAAAAACTTGTTGAGTCATTTTTCTAGAACTAATCGACATAGGAGTGATTTTTTACCGTAATTACAATTGTGCCCAAGTATATAGGAAGCGTGAGAAAAAAAACAGAGACTAGCTATATATGTAAAGTTGATGAACTGTTTATTGGCTTGCTAAACCATATTTTTGTATGCGATAAAGTAAAGTGTCACGTGACAGCCCTAACAGGCGTGCCGACTTTGCTCGATTACCATTGGTGCGCTCTAAAGCTTGGTGGATTAAATCAGCTTCTAAGTTATCTAAATTAATCCCTAGTTCAGGTAAATTAAATTCAGAGCTACCATTATTACTGACTGTTTTGGTCGCAAAAAATTCATGTGGGAAATTTTCCGCATCAATCTCTTTACCTTCTAATAAAATAGCAGTGCGCTCACATAAATTACGTAGCTCTCTGATATTACCTGGCCACGAATAATTCTGTAAGATTTTTAGCGCTTGTTTACTAAATTTAGGGGGAGTAACGGTGTGTACTGCTGAAAAATGTGTTTGAAAATGTTTTATAAGGTGTTCAATATCTTCAACTCGTTCTTTTAGAGAAGGAATTTCTAAGGGGATTACATTTAAGCGGAAGTATAAATCTTCTCTAAAATTATTGTCAGCAATGGCTTTTTGTAAATCACAATTAGTTGCTGAAATAATGCGGACATCTACTTTGTAAGGCTTAGTTTCTCCAACCGCTAAGCACTCACCGCTCTCTAAAAAACGTAATAACTTAGCTTGGATGGATAAAGACAGGGAATTAACTTCATCTAAAAATAAAGTTCCTCCATCAGCTGCTTGGAAAATACCCATTTTTGATGCGGTTGCCCCTGTAAAGGCGCCTTTTTTATGGCCAAACAGTTCGGATTCAATTAAAGATTCAGGGAGTGCTGCGCAGTTTAAAGTGATAAAAGCTTTGTCCGCACGTTGGCTATCTTTTTGGATCGCCTGAGCTAAAACTTCTTTTCCTGTTCCTGTCTCGCCTTTAATTAAAACGGTGACATCAGTAGCGGCAACCATGCGAGCGCTACGCAATACATTATCAAAAACAGGCGTGTGACTTATGATGTCATTAAAAAAACTCATAAACTAATCACCGCAATAATCACTAATAACATGCCAATCACTTGTTTAGCCGTATGTAAACGTGAGATACGGCTAATGAAACTGCTGACCATTCCGGTCCCAAAAACAGCCGGTAAAGTTCCTAAGCCAAAAGCTAGCATAGATAATGCGCTTGTGCTTATATCGCCGGTCGTTGCTGCTAAAGCGAGGGCTGTATAGACTAAACCACAAGGAATCCAACCCCAAACCATGCCAAATAAAAAGGCATGTTTTAAATGAGCAACAGGGATTAACTTTCTGCCGTAGGGTTCAATGAATTTCCAAAATCGAGATCCGGTTTTTTCAATATAGGCAAAATTAGGAAACCAGCCTGCAATATAGAACCCTGCGCCGGTAATAATTAAAGAAGACAGAATTTGAAGGTACCGGTGGCTATGCTCTGCACCGAGAGGAGCGGTAATAACAGACTCTAAGAGTCCAATAATTAAGCCCGCTAAAGCATAGCTAAAAATCCTCCCAAAGTTATAACTTAATATAAAGGCGCTCATCTTAGATTTGTCAGCGCGAACTTCTGGCTTTAAGCTAAGAGACAAAGTGCCAATAATGGACCCGCACATAGAAACACAGTGCAAACTGCTAGAGAGGCCGATAAGAAAGGCGATGAAAATAGGGGAGCTAATAAATTCTGTAATAGTCATAATGCGAACATCGTAGCATGAAAGTTAAATAAAGCGATGGGGGTTACACAGGTAGAGTTTTTAATAAGGGTATATAGCTTGATTATATGTGTTAAATAACATAGTTTAATTAATTAAATAGATATGTTTACTGTTAAATAGTTATATTTTATTGATATAGTTCAGTATTTATTTTGTGGGTTAATACTTGCTTATATAATGAAAAACACAAATATGAGGAGTATTTTTTGAAAACAAAGTTAAGTATTGCTATAGCAACCGCATTATCACTACCAGCAGTCGTTTATGCTGATACCGAGCAATTAACCACAATTGTTGTCGAAGGCAGTGGTAGTCGCCCAGGCGCTATGGCCATGGCACCTGATTCATCAGGGTTAAAAGATACCACTGCATTATTAGAAAAAGTACCAGGTGCAAATATTAATCGTAATGGACCGCTGACAGGAATACCTCAATATAGAGGAATGGCTGGACAGAGGATTAATGTAACTATTGATGGTGCCAATATGAAAGAAGTGGGGCCTAACTCAATGGATCCTGCATTAAGTCATGTTCCTGCTGCACTGACTGAATCTTTAACAGTTTACCGAGGTATTGCGCCTGTTAGTAGTGGTATTGATACCATCGGTGGTTCCATGAAGATGGAGTCTAAAAAAGGGAGTTTTGCTGAAGGTGATAAAAAGTATGAATTTGATGGCGCATTATCGACAGGATATAGCTCTGTTGATAGTGGTTATTATGTCGCTGGATTTAGTTCAATTGCTAATGATAATCATAAAATTCATATAGGTGCAACAAAAGAAGAAGGGAATGATTATAAATATGCAGATGGAACTGTTAGGCCAACTGAGTATGACCGCCAGTCTTTGATTGTTGGGTATGAATATCAAAATAAAGGCCATGAGTTTGGTTTTAACTTTACCGACAATAATACCAACGATACCGGTACGCCTGCATTACCAATGGATATTGGGTATATTGATGGTGGTTTGTATAATTTTGACTATAACTGGGATATGGGGAATGGCTATCAGTTAGAGAGTAGCTTCTATTATCAAAATATGTCCCATTTTATGTCTAATTATCAGTTGCGGACTCCTAGGAATATGACTATGCCGAATGGAATGGTCATGCCTATGTATATGGATAATACGACCACGGTTAAAGGAGGAGGTTGGGATATCGCAATGACTATGCCTATGGGCTCAGGTGATTTAAAAGTTGGTTTTACAGGCGATAAATCTAACCATGAAGCTGATATGCGTGGGCGAATGATGATGGCTCCAATTCCCGGAACATCAAATATAGATACTCAGTTATTTAATGGCATAGAAAGATCTCGATATAGTTTTTTTGGTGAGTGGAAAAGTGATCTGACAGATAAATTGTCAACAGAGTTAGGTTTACGTTATACCTATACAAACTCAGTTGCAGGCAATGTAATGACTGATAATGTCGCAATGCAGCCTATGGCTATGATGTTTAATGGTCAAAATCGTGATAAAGATTTTCATGGAGTAGATTTAGTCGCCATGTTACGTTATGCGGCAAGGTCAGATTTAGATTTAGAAATAGGTTTTGCGAGAAAAACACGCGCACCTAGTTATCAAGAGCTTTATTTATGGGCGCCTTCTGAAGCCACAAGTGGTATGGCTGATGGACGTACTTATACGGGTAATTTAGATTTAAAACTAGAAACAGCATACCAATTTGAATTTGGGTTAGACTGGCACACCGATAGTGCTTATTTCGCACCACGTGTTTTTTATCATTATGTAAATGACTATATTCAAGGTTCAGAGCATGCAACGATGACCGGTAATCAATTAAGATGCCCGACTACCGCAGCATGTCCAGTACTTCAGTTTAATAATACAAATGCGCATATTTACGGTATGGATCTTGAAACTGGTTATGTTTTTAGTGAGCATTGGCGCTTTGATGGTGGTTTAAACTATGTTGGTGGGCGTCAAGCAGATGGTGGTGGTTATTTATATCGTATGGCACCATTTAACGGAAGAGCGCAGGTTACGGCTGAATACTTTGGCGTTACGGCATCAGTAGAGGGTGTGGGTTACTCGGCTCAAAATAAAGTGGCTGGCTACAATAATGAAGAAAAGACTGCTGGTTATGGGGTGATGAACTTACGAGCAAATTATGAAGCATTTGATGGTTTTGTTATCGGTGCTGGTATCGAGAACGTAGTAGATTCTGTTAATGACAATCATTTAGGTGGCTATAGTCGTCCAATGAATGTAGATTCAGATGTTGCGCAAGGATCAAGAGTTCCAATGCCTGGTCGTAATTATTATGCAACCATGACTTATCAGTGGTAAGTAATTAATAGAAGATTGAAAAGTTTTTAAAAAGCAGGCCTAGTGCCTGCTTTTTTTTGCTTAAAAATTAAGGATTATAAAATTAGATTATTATTATATTGATAGTTTATTAAATATGTGATATGGCGCTATTTTTTGTAAAAATAAGGCATATAACTAAGCTATCTTTAGTGGATTGTTGTTTTTATTATTTAAAATCATTGGGTTATATTTTGGCATGGAAGGTGCTTTAGTTTGGGTTCTTATCACTATTATTGAGATAACTCATAATGAAAAAAACACTTTTAAGTTTAGCTATCGCAAGTACAGCTTTAATTTCACAATCAGTTGCCGCACATTCTTCTATTATTGAAAAAGAAATCACTGAAGGAGCAAGCTCATACCTAACCGTTCAAGTTCCTCATGGATGTAAAGATGAAGCAGGAAATGCTTTCCCAACTAAAGGACTTATTATTAAGATGCCTAATACTGAAGCTGATGTGACTGCTGAGTGGGCGCTAACTTCTGTTGCACCTTCGCTTTCTTGGTATAAACAACGTGTAAAAACAAGATCATTTGACACAACAAATCACAGTGGAGACGCTGTAACAGTAGATCTTGTTGAGGCGATTGCGGTAACAGATATTGATCTGCCTTCTCCTTGGGTATTAAAAGTAGAGTTTAGAGCAAAAGCACCAATGCTTCCTGCAGGTGAGACAACAAAAGACTTATATTTTGACGTTATTCAGTATTGCCCGGGTGGCTTAACTTCTGAGTGGACAGTAGCAAATGGCAAAGCACCACATGTTGCTGTTGTTGAGTCAACGGATGAGCATGCTGGGCATTAATAAGTTGTGAGTTATTGGATACTTAAGTGTGTATGACTTGGGTTTGTGTGTTATTTTTTTCAAAAGGATAATTATTCATATGAAAAAAGATTTTAAGATGTCAAAAGCATCAGTAATAAAAAAACTAATATTAAGTTCTATTGTGTTAGTTATATCGGCATGTAGTGATAGTACAACGCCAACTGTAAACGGTATCGTTGCCGATGGTTATTTAGAAGCAGCTGAAGTATGTTGGGCTAAAATTGATGCGCCTGATGAATGTGATGGTGATTCAGTCACAACGAATGTAAACGGTGAATACCAGTTACCTATTCCAGAAGGGATAGATGCTGCGACACGCCATATTATTGCAAAAGTTATTAAAGGTGTTACAAAAGATACAGATTTAGTGACAGCGGATAACCCGTCAGGTTTTGTAGCAACTGATGAAGTTTATTTAACGCCTAAAGGAAAACGGTTTTTAAGTCCTCTGACAACAGAAATGGAGTATGAATTAAGAAGAGACTCTTCATTAAGTATCGCTCTAGTTGAAGGAAGAGTTAAAGAAAGGTATGGTTTTGATGATAGTGTTAGCCTATTCGAAGATCATGTTGATAAAGAAAAAAATGGGACTGATGCTGAAAAAGTTCATTATGGAAAAGTGCATACAGCAGCTAAAAATATAGCAAAAAACTTGCATGCTATGATAGCAATGACTGGTTTTGAGAGACCTATGGCGCAGGGGGATGCTGATATGAGCCATTTTAAAACAGCATTAGAAAGTTTTGATGATATGAATCATAACCATAGCCATGACTTGAGTCACTTAAAAATAGCTTTAACAGGCTTTGTTGATAAAGATGGCTGTACTGCTCCTAAGGAGTGGCATGCTGTGATGAATCATTGCATGGAAATGAGTGATGATTCTACTCATGATATGTCATCAACTGAAATGACTGACTCATCTACTGAAGAAGTGAGTACTACTACAGATGAGCACGGCTGTGTTTTACCTGAACAATGGCATGCAGATATGGGACATTGTATGTAGTTCGAATAAAACTCGACCTTTACGCGAAAAATAACTCCCCAAGTTTTAAAAGGCTTGGGGTTTTTTATGTTATTTGATCAATAAACTGCCCAGCCTCTGGTTTATTATTCTCAGGATCAGCACTTTCTTGCATCAATTTTAAAAGATCAGCCTGTGCTTGGCTTTTCATTGTTATTGCACTAGAAGCAACACTGCGGTCTTGTGCGGAGGGATTAGCAGGGGCAAGTGCAGCACGTTTAATTTGATCTGCTTTAGCAGCGGTAGCGGCGGGATCACCTGCTATCTCAGAGGTATCAATACTGACTTCGCCACCAGTTGCATATCGCTTACCATCAGGGCCTTTTGTGTAGGTGAAGCTGGCACTACTGGTTGCTATGCCGCCAGCGGCGCTTAGGTGGGCTTGTTCGTGGGCTTTAACTTCGGTATCACGTTGTTGTAGTGCTTTAAGTTCTGTTTGCTCTTCAAGGGCTAGTTTCTTATCAGAGTCTTTCGCTGATTTTTCCGACTCCTCTTTATTCTTATCTAAATCTTTGCCTTCCTGAAGCTGTGTTTTATTAATATTATCAACAGGGCGCAGTGTTTCAGGCAAGGTAACATTAGACGATTGTCCTACTTGTTTTTCAAGCGCACTTCCTTGTAAAAACGCAGGTGTCGGTGCGTTTATAACTGGCGATAAAGAAAGCGTATTTGAAAGCATGATAAGAGTAATGCTATAAAGTTAATATATTTACATTATAAGCATAAATTAGCACATGTATAATATTATTTTATCTATTTAAACAATGGCTTACTGATTTTTTAGGCTGATAAGGTAGTTTTCGCCTTTATTTTCTAGCGCTTTAATTATTTCTGCTTCATTAAGTAATTCTATGCTTCTTGATGGCTGGTAGGTAATTTCGGGATTATCGAATTTAATTAATAATTGGCAGAAAGTTAAGTCATCTAAACTTTTTTGAACGATAGAGATCGGCGTATTTAACTTTAAACTAAGCTCTTCAGCGCTGTAGCTAGGTAAATCAAGCTGCTGAAAACGAGCAATGATTTTTTGCATAATGATTAAAGCAATCGCTTTGCTAGATTTAAAATTTAAGTGCTGAAATTTTTTATTGAAATGATAAAAGCTTAAATTTTGATGGTAATAACTGAGCTCAGATCCAAATAACATCACAACCCAGGTAATTTGCAGCCAGACTAAAAATAAAGGCAGAGCAGCAAAGCTTCCATAAATAGCGTTATAGCTAGTCACACCGATTTGTAAGGAAATATAAAGACTTTGAATGATGTAATAAACGCTTCCTGTCATAATGCCAGCAAATATCCCTGATTTATAGTTAACTTGGGTATTAGGCATAAAGATAAAAACAAAGCTAAAAAGTAACCATAAAATAATAATGGGCAGGTAACCCAATAGTTGCAAGGCAAAAATAGTCCCAGGTAAGGCAATAGTATTAATGATGGCTGCTAGTTTAACCTGCACAAAAATATTTAAACTATTTGCCGCGACTATTAAAATAGGCGCAAATAACATTAAAGAAAGGTAATCACTTAATTTTCGCCCTAAGCTCCGTGCTTGTTCAACTCCCCATATATGGTTAAATGAAGTTTCAATATTACTAATTACTTTTAAGACCGTCCAAAATAAAACAGCAACCCCAAAGCCAGCAACAACGCCGCCTTTTGTGGATTCAAGCATATTTTTAGCCATTTCTAGTAGGCTACTCACCAGCGTATCTTGCTCGTTTTCAAGTAAATGTTGCTCTAAGGTTGCTTCAAAGCCAAAACCTTTTGCTATACCAAAGCACATGGCAATAATGGGAACAATGGATAATAGGGTATAAAGCGTTAGAGCCGAAGCTCTCAGTGAGCCATTATCTTTAATAAAACCTTGTGTTGATAAGATAAATACTTTTAAATAATCAGTCGATAGGGCTTTGATGCTTTGTTTACCGGTTTGTTGTGGCTGTTGTTGCCAAATACCTTCTTGAAAAAAGTACATTAGTTTAGTTTTCATAATGGCTTACTATTTAAGGTGGAATGATTTTAATTACTAGTGTTAATTTTAATGGAATTTATGAATGAAATCTAACAAAATCCTATTATTTATAATAGGTTCGTTTTTATCATCGCCCGTTTTATCATCGCCCGTTTTGGCATGGCAAGTTTTTGATTGGAGTTCAACCAATGTTCAAGGCTTATATGGCGGAGATTTTATTTTTTCTGATACGAAACGAGGGACAGCAACAATAGAGCATGCGCATGGCTGGAAATACGGAGATAATTTCTTTTTTATTGATATGTATAATAGTGATGGTCTTGAAGTCTACGCAGAAATTTATTCAAGCTTTAGTCTAAGTAAAATGACTCAAGAGGAAATCGCTTTTGGTCCAATCACTGATGTTTCGTTAATGTTAGGGCTTAATATTAGTTCCGGACCGGAAAGTAACCCTTTTAGAGCTTATTTATGGGGTCTGAAATTTGATTTAAATAATCAATATTTTGATTATTTAAATCTCAGCATTACAGCCTATAAGGACGATGCCGTAAAAACGTATGGTGTACAAATTACGCCCGTTTGGAGCTTTCCATTTACAGTGCTTGAGACTAAGTTTAAATTTCGTGGTTTTTTAGATTTAAAAAATGCTTCTACCAATTCGGCGGGCAATATAACCATGTTAGCTCAGCCGCAATTATTGATGGATATAGGTGATTTGCTTAAATGGGAATCTGATATCTTGTATATAGGAATGGAATATTCCTATTGGGTCAATAAATATGGAATAGAAGGAGAGGATGAATCCGCGATGCAAGGAATGCTAAGCGTGTTTTTCTAAAACGATATTTGTAGGCTAAAGAAATTAGCCTACAAATAAATAGAATTTATTCTGCTTCTACTGTCGATTTTTCCATGCCAGAATAAACAGGGCACCAACTGCTATAGCCTGTTGCAGTAAGTACTAAGCCAATTAAAAGTAGTGGTACAGAGGCTAAAAATAAAGAAACAAACATTAAAGCACCGCCTGAATAAAGACGAATTTTTTTCTCTTTGGTACCAATGTTAACTTCAAACTTCAGCATGCGTTTATAATTAAAACTCATAATTTTTGCCTCTTCTAATTATTCTTTCAAAGTGAGCACTTTATTGACTAGCGCCGTTACATTCCTATAAATATACAGGGCTAATAAAATTGTGCAAGTAGCAGAGGCAAAAATAACTTAAAAATTGACTGATTTTATTTACTGGTTAAAACTTAACTCAAGTTAGCTTTCCCTATGCCTTACTGACAGCTCATCAGGTATAATCACCCCATAAAATAACGCTCTATAAGGTTTTTCATCAATGGATGTAAATGAAATTATTGATTCTTTAAATGATGCTCAGCGCCAAGCGGTTTCATCACCTACACAAGCGATGCTTATTTTAGCAGGGGCAGGTAGTGGTAAAACACGGGTTTTAGTGCATCGCATTGCTTGGTTAATAAAAATAGAGCATTTATCACCGCACAATATTTTGGCTGTTACCTTTACTAATAAAGCCGCTAAAGAAATGCGTGGCAGGGTAGAGGACTTACTTAATATTTCAGCGCGTTCAATGTGGATTGGTACTTTTCATGGTTTAGCGCATCGTTTTTTACGCCAGCATTATGAAGAGGCTAAATTACCGAATAATTTTCAAGTAATCGATTCAGATGATCAATTACGCTTAATTAAGCGCTTAATAAAATCGATGGAAGTGGATGACAATCGCTGGCCACCTAAGCAAGTTTCTTATTTTATTAATGCTCAAAAAGATGAAGGTATTCGCTCCGGTAGTATTCAAGCGGGTGGTGATATTTATCAACAACAATTAGTCGAAATTTACCGGGCTTACGAAGATTTATGCCAACGCTCGGGCTTGGTTGATTTTGCTGAGCT
>DAOUSK010000007.1 GCA_030627265.1 Methylococcaceae bacterium | reverse complement strand
CGCAAAATTCGGCGCATAATTTTACCCGAACGGGTTTTCGGTAGCTGAGGAGCCCATTGAATAATATCAGGACTGGCAATCGGCCCAATATCAGCGCGAACTAATTTAACCAGTTCTTTTTTTAATTCGTCAGTCCCTTCCGTTCCTACATTTAACGTTACATAAGCATAAATACCTTGTCCTTTGATATCATGCGGATAACCGACGACTGCCGTTTCAGCGACTAAGGGATGCTCATCAATGGCTGATTCTACTTCTGCCGTTCCCATGCGATGCCCTGACACATTAATGACATCATCAACACGGCCTGTAATCCAGTAATAACCACGTGCATCACACCTTGCGCCATCACCAGTAAAATAATAGCCTGGGTAATTTTTAAAATAGGTATCAATAAAACGCTGATGATCACCGTAAATACTACGTGCTTGTCCTGGCCATGGCCGCTCCATGACTAACACACCTTCAGTACCATCCTTGATTACTTGACCTTCATTACTTAAAATAGCAGGTTTAACACCAAAAAAAGGTCGCGTTGCTGAACTGGGTATTAATTCGGTTGCACCGGGTAATGGGGTGATTAAAATTCCGCCCGTTTCGGTTTGCCACCAAGTATCAACAATGGGGCAATTTTCATTACCAACCAATTCGTAATACCATTCCCAAGCTTCTGGATTAATTGGCTCACCTACCGAACCCAGCACCCGTAAACTACTGCGTGTGGTATTGTCTAAATATTGATTACCTTGAGCCATTAATGCTCGTAAGGCTGTGGGAGCGGTATAGAAAATATTGACTTTATGTTTATCCACAACTTGCCAAAAACGACTGGCATCGGGGTATGTTGGCACGCCTTCAAATAATAAAGTGGTCGCACCATTGCATAAAGGCCCATAAATCATATAGGTATGGCCGGTAATCCAGCCTATGTCAGCAGTACACCAATAAATCTCGCCTTCTTGATAATCAAAAATATATTTGTGCGTCATCGCTGCATACAATAGGTAACCACCTGTCGTATGTACCAGCCCTTTGGGTTGGCCTGTTGAACCTGAGGTATATAAAATAAATAAAGGATCTTCAGCATCCATCCATTCGGGTTCACACTCTGCTGAAACCTCAGACATGGCTTGGTGATACCAAACATCTTTTGCATCATTCCATGCAACGGAATTACCGCTATTTTTAATAACGATGACACTTTCTATGCCTGGGCAACCTGTAATGGCTTTATCCACCGCTGCTTTAATCGGTATGATTTTACCGCCGCGATAACCTTCATCTGCACAAACAACTAATTTACAATCAGAATCATTAATTCGATCTTTTAAAGCTTCTGCAGAAAATCCACCAAAGACAATGGAATGCACGGCACCAATGCGTGTACACGCTAAAATAACAGCGGCAGATTCAATAATCATGGGTAAATAAATACACACCCGATCACCTTTTTGCACCCCTTGTGCTTTTAAGACATTCGCAAATCGGCAGACTTCTTGATGCAATTCTCGATAGGTCATTTTTTTATCATTGGTAGGGTCGTCCCCCTCCCAAATCAAAGCAACTTGTTCGCCTCGTGTCGCCAGATGTCTATCAAGACAATTCACGCTGACATTAAGTTTTCCGCCTTCAAACCATTTAATTTCGCCTTTAGGATAATCGTATTCAAGTACCTTATCCCAAGGTTTTTGCCAATCTAAAAATTTATCCGCTTGCTCAGCCCAAAAGGTTTCAGGCTGTTCTATCGATTGCTGGTATAAAGCTAAATATTGCTCATTATTAATATGTGCATTTTTAGCAATATGATCTTTTACAGGGTGGACTTGGTGTTCATAGGTGTGATGTTCTGTCATAAATGGCTTTCCTTGTTTCTACTCGCTACCTTGGTGCATCATTATTTTAATGCTTGTGTCAGTCGGGTTGATGGGTTTCACTGCGCACCTAAAAAACTAGTGCTACGCTCTACCCATCCTACATAAAAGGTAAATAAATAATTACCCCAGATACTTATAATAGAGAGTATTTATTGGGATTGGATTATATCTCATCTTAAATAGATAGTGAGAATTCGTATGCCTTATATTAGAAAAAACCCAGTGGGTTAATATCATAACTAACCAGCATATTCTTGGTTTGCTGATAATGATCTAACATCATTTTATGTGTTTCCCTACCAACACCTGATTTTTTATAACCACCGAATGCAGCATGCGCAGGATAATGGTGATAACAGTTAGTCCATACACGTCCTGCCTGAATACCACGCCCCATACGGTAAGCAAGATTCATATCGCGTGTCCATACACCTGCACCCAAACCAAACTCGGTATCATTAGCAATTTCTAAAGCTTCCGCCTCATCTTTAAATGTTGTGACAGAAACCACTGGACCGAAAATTTCTTCCTGAAAAATACGCATTTTATTGTGCCCTTTCATAACCGTTGGTTGAATATAAAAGCCTTCGCCATATTCACCCTCTAAAGATTCAACCTCTCCGCCAATTAAAACTTCAGCGCCTTCGTTTTTACCAATTTCAACATATTCCATAATTTTATCGAATTGTTGTTTTGATGCTTGAGCGCCGACCATAGTTTCTGTATCAAGTGGATTACCGCGTTTAATTTGGCTAGCACGTTCAATCACTTTTTCAATAAAGGCATCATAAATAGAGTCCTGAATCAATAAACGCGATGGACAAGAGCAAACTTCACCTTGATTAAAAAAAGCTAATACTGCACCTTCAACTGCTTTACTGACAAATTCATCTTCTTGCTCTAAAACATCGGCAAAAAATACATTCGGTGATTTCCCACCTAACTCTACCGTAGAAGGAATAATATTTTCAGCAGCACATTTTAGAATATGCGAACCAACCGGCGTTGATCCCGTAAAAGCAATCTTAGCAATACGTGTACTCGTCGCTAAAGCTTGTCCTGCTTCTTTACCAAAGCCATTAACAATATTAATAACGCCCGCAGGTAATAAATCAGCAATGACTTCCATCAAAATTAAAATAGAAACAGGCGTTTGCTCTGCGGGCTTCATCACTACACAGTTACCAGCGGCTAAAGCAGGCGCTAATTTCCAGCACGCCATTAATAGTGGAAAATTCCAAGGAATAATTTGCCCAACAACACCTAATGGCTCATGAAAATGATACGCCACGGTATTTTCATCTATTTCACCAATAGATCCTTCTTGTGCACGTAGGCAACCGGCAAAATAACGAAAATGATCTATCGCTAAAGGTACATCAGCCGCTAGAGTTTCGCGTACTGCTTTACCATTGTCCCAAGTTTCCGCAACGGCGAGCTTTTCTAAATTTTCTTCCATGCGATCAGCTACTTTTAATAAAGCATTTGATCGTTCTGTCACTGATTTTTTACCCCAAGCATCTTTTGCAGCATGAGCTGCATCTAGTGCTAATTCAATATCTTCTTCTGTTGACCGAGGAATCTCACAAAAAACCTGCCCATTAATAGGGCTGACATTATCAAAATATTGACCTTTAACAGGCGCAACCCACTCGCCTCCAATAAAATTGCCATAACGGGTTTTAAATTTAACTTTACTATTAGCTTCGCTCGGTGCTGCATAGATCATTTTTTCTTTCTCCAAATAGAACAGGCATTCAATAGTGAATATTAACTTAATAAAACCACAAATTACACTATATTAACTACAGGCACGTAATTCTCACCCATTGATACATTATTTTTAAACCTAAAATAACGATATTTTGCTAAAATGTCCGCTATAAGATTCTCTTTATTTATTAAACCTTTAAAATTATGACGAACTTTTCTCTTACCGCTATATCCCCTATCGATGGCCGCTACGCTAGCAAAGTCGAAGCCTTACGCCCTATTTTTAGTGAATATGGTTTGATTCGTTTTCGTGTACAAGTTGAAGTTCGTTGGTTACAAGCTTTGGCGCAACACAAGCAAATAACAGAAGTACCCGTATTTAGTGCCGCTGCCAATCAAATATTAGATGCCATTATCACTGACTTTTCAGAAACCGATGCGCAACGCGTTAAAGATATTGAGCGTACGACTAATCATGATGTTAAAGCCGTTGAGTATTTCTTAAAAGAAAAAATTGCGGATAACATAGAAGTTAATGCCGTCAGTGAGTTCATTCATTTTGCTTGCACTTCTGAAGATATCAACAATTTATCTTATGCTTTAATGCTAAAAGAAGGCCGTGCGGCGATTACACCACAGATGACTGAGTGTATTGATGCACTGAAAACGCTAGCAAAAGACAATGCCGCTCAACCAATGCTCTCGCGTACTCATGGGCAATCAGCAAGTCCAACAACGGCGGGTAAAGAATTTGCTAATGTTGCAGCGCGTATGGATCGTCAACTAATTCATTTTAATAAGGTCGAAATTTTAGGCAAAATTAATGGCGCTGTAGGTAACTACAATGCTCATGCTGTCGCTTATCCTGATATTGACTGGCAAGCATTCGCTAAAAACTTTGTAGAATCTCTTGGTTTAGCGTGGAACCCATACACCATTCAAATTGAGCCACATGATTATATTGCTGAATTTTTTCATGCACTATCGCGTTTCAATACTATTTTATTAGATTTTGATCGCGATATCTGGGGCTATATTTCACAAGGTTTCTTTAAGCAAAAAACCATTGCGGGTGAAATTGGTTCATCGACTATGCCGCATAAAGTAAACCCGATTGATTTTGAAAATTCAGAAGGTAACGTTGGTTTAGCGAATGCTTTATTTCATCATTTAGCTGAAAAACTACCCGTTTCTCGCTGGCAACGTGATTTAACTGATTCAACGGTTTTACGTAATATTGGTGTAGGTATTGCCCATACAAGTATTGCTATTCAAGCGACTTTAAAAGGTATTTCTAAATTAGAAATTAATACCGCTGTTATCGAAGCAGATTTAGATGCCAACTGGGAAGTTTTAGCTGAACCTGTGCAAACCGTTATGCGCCGTTATGGTATTGAAAAACCTTATGAAAAGTTAAAAGAGCTGACTCGTGGAACTCGAATTGATGCTGCCGGTATGCAAGCTTTTATTGAAACTTTAGAAATACCTGATGAAGCAAAACAAGAACTGATTAAATTAACACCACGTAGCTATACTGGCTATGCAGAAAAATTAGCGGCTGATATCTAAGGTAGTTAACCCCGCCCCTTGCTGCAAACATAATTTTCACACTCACTTTATGTTTGCATCTAGTTTACAAACTCTGCTACATTAGTTCCAGAGTTTTATTTTTAGGATAAAAAATATGAAATGCTTAATCACGGACGACAGCAAAATGTCCTTAATGATGCTCAATAAAATCATCGAAAAAGCACACCCTGATTGGGAAATACTTCAAGCACAGGATGGGCAGCAAGCAATTGATATAGCAAAAGATCAAGAATTAGACATGATACTGCTCGATTTTAATATGCCCAATATGAATGGTGGTGAAGCGGCAAAGATTTTGCGACCACAATTTCCAAATGCAAGAATTGCTTTTTTAACAGCTAATGTACAAGAAGCCATTCAAAAACTAGCCATAGAACTAAAAGTAGACTTTATTCCTAAACCCATCACTGAAGCTAAAATATTAAAATATGTCGGATAAAAAAGCTGTATTAGATGATTTTTTTGTCGATGCCGTCACCGAAGTTCTTAATATCGGCATGGGAAGTGCTGCTGCATCATTAAGTGAAATGATCTCTGATGAGGTTAAACTAAGCGTCCCTGGTGTTGAGTTCGTTAGTCGCTTAGGTGCCACTAAAATTATTGGTGAAAAAGCAAAAACAAATGTCAGTGGCGTACACCAAAACTTTCAAGGCTCTTTTGGTGGTGATGCTATGCTGCTTTTTCCTGAAGAGCAAAGCTTAGAATTAGTCAGGGCTGTCTTACAACAAGATGATATTACCTTAAATGACTTAACAGATATGGAGCAAGAAGCCATGACAGAAATTGGTAATGTCATCTTGAATTCCTGCTTAAGTAGTATGGCAGATATGTTTAGCCAAGAAATTCATGGCGACATTCCTGAATTTATAAAGGGTTCTTTGCAGGAAGTTTTTTCAGCCAAAGGTGTCTTAGAAAATACAGCAGCTATTGTCTTATTACTCAATATGGATTTTTCTGTTGAGAAAAAAAACTTACAGGGTTACGTCACATTTCTAATGGATGTTGAATCCGTTCAACAATTCAAAAAGGCTATAGAAAAAATGCTAGATATGTAATTATTTATACTGCTAATTCATACCTCTGCTCCATCAAAAAAGGAACCCAATATCTCTACTCCAGACATCTTTCAACCTATCTTTTCAGGAAGTGATCTAGGCTTAATCATTATTAATGATGCGCTTAATATTATCGAATGGAATCCATGGTTTGCAAAAAAATGTAGTATTGATAGCATTGATGCACTAGGAAAAAATATAATAGACCTATTTCCTATCCTTGAAAAAAGCAGCACTCTTCGCGGCATTAACTCAGCAATACACAATGGGATGTCTTCAATTATTTCCCATTCATTAAATAAAAAACCCTTTCCTTTATTTAATAATCTTAATCAGCCCATACATCACCAAATCACTATAAAACCTTTAATATTAGCTAAAAATAAACGTTATTGCTTGATTCAAATAATGGATATTAGTGCCAATGTTAACCGAGAAAAACAGCTCATTGAACAGGTCAAAGAAAACAAGGCTATTTCAGATAAACTTGCCGAAGAAAAAGAGCGTGCGCACGTTACGCTCAACTCTATTGCTGATGCCGTCATTACCACCGATAAAAAAGGCAACGTATTGTTTATGAACCCAGTTGCTGAAATTCTGACGGGGTTTTTTGAGGGGGATGCGCGCAATAAAAATGTGGCTCATTTTTACAAAGTGGTACACGAAAGTTCTAAAAAAGCTATTCCCTGCCCTGTTGCAACATGCCTTGAAAAACAAGACATCATTGCGAATGAAACTGATCACTGCCTTTTTAGAGAGGGCGAGTATTTATCCATAACAGATTCAGTTGCTCCCATTTTAGATAATGACGGGCAAATACAGGGCGCTGTTCTTGTTTTTAGAGATGTCACTCATTCTCGCTCACTCTCAGCTAAATTAAACTGGCAAGCTCTTCATGATCCTTTAACCAGTCTCGCTAATCGACGCCAGTTTGAAGCTAAAATGAAAGATCTACTGGAAAGATCACGTATAGATAATTTATTACACCATCTTCTCTATTTAGATTTAGACCAATTTAAAGTAGTTAATGATACTTGTGGGCATGATGCCGGTGATGAGCTTTTAAAACAAATAAGTGCTTCCCTAGGAAGTTCATTACGTAAAGCTGATTTATTAGCGCGTTTAGGAGGGGATGAATTTGGTATTTTATTAGAAAGCTGTGACGCAGAGCACGCCCTAGCAATTGCTAATAACTTGCGCCAAATTGTAGAAGACTTCCGTTTTGGGTGGAAAACCCTATCTTTTAAAATTGGTGTTAGTATCGGTATTGCAGCCATATCAGGAAATGAAGCAAAAGCATCTGAAATTTTAAGTGCCGCTGATGCAGCCTGTTATATAGCAAAAGAAAATGGCCGTAACCGTGTTCACTTCCATCAATTAAATGCTTCCGCCTCATCTGAGCATCAACAAGAAATGCAGTGGATTTCTCGCTTGCATACAGCGCTGGACAATGGTGCATTTGAACTCCATTTACAACGCATACAAGATATAAGCAATTTAAGCACCCCTTCAGAACATTATGAAGTGTTATTGCGTATGGTCGATAACAATGGCAAGCTCATCCCCCCCGGTGCTTTCCTGCCTGCTGCCGAGCGATTTAACCTTATTAGCAGCATTGATCAGTGGGTGATAGAAAATATATTTAAGAAATTACAGCAGCTAAATAAATCAAAAAAATTACCCAATAATTTAATGATTGCGATTAATTTATCGGGGCTATCAATGGCCAATGCTAGCTTACTACAAAGAATCAGTGATCTACTGGATAGCTCTGGCATTCCGGCTAGCTATTTTTGCTTTGAGATCACTGAAACAGCTGCTATTTCTAACTTAACCAAGGCAACAAAATTTCTACAACAGTTACGTGCCAAGGGCTGTAAAATCGCTTTAGATGATTTTGGCAGCGGTTTATCCTCTTTTGCCTACTTAAAAGATTTACCCGTTGATTATTTAAAAATTGATGGTTATTTTGTTAAGGATATTGCTGCTGATAGTACTGATAGAGCCTTTGTTAAATCTATTAACCAGATTGGTCAAGTAATGGGGCTAAAAACAATTGCTGAGTTTGTAGAAGATCAAGCTATATTAGATATCTTAGCTGAGCTTGGGGTTAACTATGCTCAAGGCTATGGTATTCATAAGCCTACTTCTTTTGATGATGTTTTTAATCTAAAAAATTAAGCACTAACTGAAGTTATGAAAAAGCATGTTACACCAATCCCAAATATAAAGTGATGGGTTTCGCAAAAGGCGCTCTACCCATCCTACGCAAAACCTGATACTTTATGCCTCCACACAAGCTTTTGCTTGCAATGCAATTTCCAGCTCTTCATTAGTCGCAATCACTAGAATTTTTACTCGCCTACCTTCTTGCTCAATATGCCTAACATCAGTTTGAACCTGTCTATTTTTATCAACATCAATCACTATTCCAAATAACTCTAATCCAGCGCAGCAACTCTCTCTTAACGCGCTATCATTTTCGCCTATCCCTCCTGTAAATACGATCGCATCGACTCTTCCTAATACTGCAAAATAAGCACCAATATATTTTTTTATACGATAACTCACCATCGCTAAGGCTAACTGTGCTTGTTGATCCCCTGATTCAGCGAGCTTATGCACCGCACGCATATCACTTTCATGGCAGATGCCTTTTAAGCCACTTTCTTTATTTAAGGCCATTTTTATTTCCTCACTGCTAAGCCCGAGTTTATCTTGGAGATAAAAAATAATCGCTGGGTCTAAATCCCCCGAACGCGTGCCCATAATCAGCCCCTCTAAAGGACTCATTCCCATACTGGTATCAATACTCTTTCCTTGTTTAATCGCCGAGATACTCGCACCATTGCCCAAATGTAAGCTAATGATATTTAATGATTCTAGGGGAATATTCAGTGACTTCCCTGCTTGTTTAGCCACATAAAAATGGGAGGTTCCATGAAAGCCATAACGTCTAACAGATAATTCACTATACCAATCTTGAGGCACTGCATATTGAAAGGCATAATCGGGTAGAGTTTGATGAAATGCAGTATCAAAAACAGCGACCTGAGCTGTATTAGGTGCATAAAGCATCGCTTCTTCTATACCTAATAGGTTAGCGGGATTATGTAGCGGAGCAAGTGGCGTTACTTGCTTAATTTCTGCTAATACAGCATTTGTAATAATCGTTGGCTGAGAAAATTTATCCCCCCCATGTACAACACGGTGGCCTATACACAATAAATCATCAGGTTTTGTTATTAAGTTGAGTTGCGTTAAAACTTTAAAGATAGCTTGCAGCCCTTGTTTATGGCTGTTTATTTCATCATAAATAACTTGTTTATTTGTCACATTATTAACTGTAAACGAGTACTTATGCTGACTTCCTTTAGCCCCTAACCTTTCAATAAGTCCGCTCATTTCAGGGTGCTGAGAGTTCATCTCAAATAAAGCATATTTGATTGATGAACTACCTGAATTTAAAATCAACACTTTCATATTTATACCTAAATATTTCATGAACCCAGCATACTATGCTGGGTTACAGTCCCTACTCCTTAATCAATATACTCAGTCCATTCACAACGCTCAGTGACAATATCAGAGGTATGTTTTGTTCCTATACCTTTGGCAATTAAAGCAATTACTCGATCATCGCTATCATAGCCAGTATGCGCTGTCATTGGGTTAGCAAATTTCCCCATACCAAATAAATCCATGACATGTGCAACATTAATTTTGATATTAGTGACTTCTGCGCAGAGACGTGAATCTAAATAGTTTTGTACAAAAAACTGAGGAATCCCGTAACTTAATAAATCATTGGGGTCACTAAATGCCATAATTGATGTTTTTTTAACTAAGCGTTTATCATAATGCTCGCCTTCAGGTAAACAATAGGCATCCATTTCTCCGGTCACTTCTTGTGGATTTTCCCCCATTTCTAATAAAGGAATTTGGTTAGACATCAAATAAAAAGGAATTTCCTTTTCCTGAAGTGCAGCAATAAATTTAGACTCAGCACTACTCGTATCACCTGAAGCAACTTCTGTCACTCGCGCTGCAATATCATGCATCCCATCTAAAACAATACGACTCCCCAAGCTATGAGAAATAATCGAAAATGCATCATCCTTTAAATACTTTGCTGCGTTATTACTAATCCGACATAACTCGCTGCTTTCTTCTGGTAACGTGTCCCAATCATTCTCTACCATCCAACAAAAAGCGGTACGAAATGATGCTATGATCTCTCCCCGACTTTTTCCTAAATAGATCATAGGGTCAGGACTTGCATCATTAGAAAATTGTTTTAATAATTGATTTACTTCTGCACGATCATAAGAATATTCGCCCGATGTATCGTATTTAATTTTTTCTTTTTCTGGGTTAGTAATAGCAGACCAGGTTAATTCATAAAAAAGCATTTCTCGACTATGGTCTTCATTCATTAAACGCCTAACCCTTAATTCACCCAAATCTACACCAGGGTAATCGGGGTGCGTTAATTTAATTTCTTTATATCGTGAACTTTTTAATTTTAAATCTAGTTCAGTTGATAGCTTTTCTTGAAATTGCGTGCTGTAACCTGCTACATGCGTTCCGACGCCATGCACCATTAATACCTTTTCTGTATCACCAGGTTGCTCAAAACTGCTTTGCATTCCAGAAAAGCTTTTACCAGAAATTTTACACTGCCGTAAATCCTGTTCTTCTTGTTTTTTAAAAAATGCAGTGGCCATCCCCTCGCCCAAACTGGCACAACCTGAAATTACTAAGCTCATTGATAATAATAGTATTTTTTTCATTACTTACCTCTTATGTTGAAATCGCTGCGCATTGGCAGGAAGTTTTTCAAAAATTGGATGTTTACTGACTTGGTACTGTTCAGGATAATACACCCCACCTAAATACAAGCCATGTGGTGAAGCCGTTACTCCCGCGACTTGTCTATTTTTTGCCAATAATAACTGCTGTGTCCAGTCTACCGGCTTCTCTCCTGAACCTACCGCCATCAGCACGCCAGCAATATTGCGTACCATATGATGTAGAAAAGCGTTCGCTGAAATATCTATGATAACTTGCTCACCTTCCCGATAAACATCAACAAAGTGCATGATGCGCATCGGACTAATCGACTGACATTTTAAAGCTCTAAAAGAAGTAAAATCATGCGTCCCTACTAAGCTCTGTGCCGCTAAATGCATTTTTTGTGCATCGAGAGGTGCATGACACCAAGTAACACGATCACGCTGTAAAGCTGATTTTATCGGGCGATTTAAAATAATATACCGATAAAATCGCGCAATTGCACTGTAACGCGCATGAAAATCACCCACAGCATCTTGCACCCAAATAATACGCACATCATCAGGTAAATTTGCATTCATACCTAACAGCCAAGAATGCTGGCTACGCTTGGCACTTGTTTCAAAATGCACTACTTGCTCTAACGCATGCACTCCTGTATCCGTACGTCCTGTGCAAATAACGGTGACTGCATGATTTGCCACATGAGATGCCGCCTTTTGCACTTCATCTTGTACAGTACGCCGCCCGCCTTTCTGCCACTGCCAGCCAAAAAAACCACTACCATCATATTCAACCCCTAAAACAATTCTCATAATTTTCTCTACTTTAAGGATGGCAATGCGATTAGTGTTTTTTTCTCGACTAATATTTGAACAAAATAATTCGCTTCAGAAATTGAAGATTCCATCGCGGCAATCAGTTGCGATATATCTAAAGCAATCATTGAGAATTCTTGCTGTAAAGCAGCGATCGCATTAGCATTTAAATTATGCTTTAAGAATAACACTTGGTCCCTAAATGCACCTAGTACTGGATGTATTTGTTTTTCTGCTTTCCTCATCGCTCTTAATAGTCGCGAGTAGTGCTGTTTAGATAGCTTTAATTGCTGCCGGCTTTGCGCTCGTAAGCTTCGGCTAGTGTATTCTTTTAACTCTTTTTCCCACTCTAGGAAAAGTGCATCACTCACTTCTTCAATTGCCTTAATTCGCTCTGATACCCGTTGAGATTGTACTTCACAAAAATCAAACTGCCTTTTTAATAGGCGATATTTATCCTCTAAAGAACTCTTATCAACATTCACAACGGCTTTAAAGCGCTCTAATGCGTCAGAAAAATAGACTTTTGTCTCAGCTAAACTTTCACTGGCTTCTTCAACCCTAATAACCACTAGCTCTCGTTTATGCTGCCCTAAAGATTCTTTAGTTCGGTAATAGGCATGCTGAAACTTATGGTTAATAAACCGAGTTAATAGGTTAACCGAGCGGGAACTAAGGCCACGTATACTAAAAAGCGGATGAGGTTTAGTCATGATTAATAAGGAGCGAGAGTTTAATAATACCCGAAAGGTTGACGCAGTATTTTGGCTCCACAGGCGCGCTAGGAAAGCAGGCGCATAGCAAGCTACGCAACTGATTTTCTAGTGCGACTGTGAGGGTAAAAGGCAAGTCAGGCTCGGGCATTATTGAATTCTCGTTCCTAGAATCGATTCAAAAAAAGAAAGCTGGTTATTTTGCAAGCATTGTACTTTTACATTTAATTTTTCAGCCGTCGCAGCGCAGGCTTTATCAACAATACCAGCGACCGTTAATTCCTGTAGGTTCGCACTTGTCGGTATTTTTGCTGATTTAATTAAAAAGGTATTTTCTGCTTTTAATTGTTTAGCTAAAAAAACAGCTAAGGTATCTGAAGTAACATCCCATATTGAAGCAATGCCTAAGGCATCTAACTCAGTTATGTCAGGTGACCAAACGACTACCTTATGTTGCTGCAAATTTTCTGCGATTAAATCAGTGTTATTAATTAAAACCAATTCGGTGCATAGGCCTTGAAATAATAAAGCCATTTGCTGCATCGCAAGAATTGCCATCTGATGCGCAATTCTATCTTGATATTGCCACTGTTTTTGAGTCACTCGAACTTGCTCAGCAAAAACACCGCCACCCGGTACAATAACCAACTGCCCTTTTCCTTGCTCAATCGCGAGCAATAACCATTGTTGTAAAACCGGTTTAGCTAATAAACTACCACCTAATTTTAGAACTATCATTTTACCTGAAACTGCTCTAATAACGCCAACATTGCTGCCGCTTTATCAAAGCTTTCTTGATACTCTTCTTTTCTGACAGAGTCGTAAACGATACCGCCGCCTGCCCAAAATCGTATGCTGTTATTTGAGTGCACTAAAGTGCGAATGGTAATATTGCTATCCATATTACCATCAAAACCTATATATGCTAACGAACCACAATAGACCCCGCGTCGATTAGGTTCTAATTCTTCAATAATTTCCATGGCTCTAATTTTAGGTGCGCCGGTAATAGAGCCGCCTGGAAAACAGCTACGTAGCAAGTCTAAAGCATGATATTCAGGCTTTAATTTTCCGCTCACGGTACTAACCAAGTGATGTACCGTGGCATAACTTTCAATATCAAAAAGCTTGGGTACTTTAACGGAGCCATCAACACAATTTTTACTAATATCATTGCGTAATAAATCAACAATCATTAAGTTTTCTGCACGATCTTTAGGACTGTTTTTTAAAGCCTCAATTTGCTCTTGGTTTTCTACCAAGCTTGATTTACGAGGACGCGTTCCTTTAATCGGTTTGGTTTCTACACAACCACCAGAAACTTTCAAAAATCGTTCCGGTGAAGAACTCAGGATTTGCACACCAGGTACATTAAAATAACCACTAAACGGTGCAGAGTTTAGTTGTCGCAAAGCACAATAAGCCGTCCACAAGTCACCTTCACATTCAGCTTCAAACCGCTGGGCTAAATTAACTTGGTAACAATCGCCTTCTTTTAAATATTTTTTTATTCGATCAAATGCTTGTGTATAAGAGCTTTCAGTCATATTAGACTGTACTGCGGTCGTTATTTTAAATTTAGCTTCCCCGGCTTCTGAATGAGGGTAAGCACTAAATGTATGTATTAGACTTTGCCATTCTTGCTCACTCTTCGCATTACCCACCAAATAACTTTCTTGCTCTTGGTGATCAATAACAATCGCCCACTGATAAATGCCCACTGCCATATCAGGAATATTTTCAGCATCTTGTGCAAGTTCTGGTAATGTTTCTAGGCGACGCCCTAAATCATAAGAAAAATACCCCATTGCCCCACCATTAAAAGGAAGGTTTGGCAAAGCCTCCTGATGCGGTAAATAGTCTTTAATTAAGCTAAAAGGGTCATTTTGTGAGATTTCACATTTTCCATTTGCGCATAGTGTCGTCCCCTCAGCATCGGTCACTAAAGTAGCAATTGGGTCTGTTGCTAAAATATCAAAGCGCCCTTGGCGCTTTTCTGACAAGCCACTATCTAAAAAAATAGACCACGGTTGTTTAGCAATATGAGAAAACAGTCGCGCACTATCTGCTAAGTAAGGCAGTGAATACTGTTGGGGAAATTCAAATAACATGTAATTAAAGGCACCTGCGATGAGTCAAAAATTCCGCATTGGTTTTGTGCGAAGTAAAGCTGATTTTAACAAATATTTTCATGACTAGCATCACTCAATCCTCATCTGCCTCTTAAATATCGCAAGCTAAATAAGCCACTGCTACCGCTGGTGCGCAATCAGCTATTTTCATTTCACTCACCTCACTCGTTGCAGTAAAAAAGGAATCAAATTCCAGATACTTTAAGTCCAAGGTTTCAGCAATTTCTTGCACTAAAAAACGCCCAACACCCGCACCAATTAACACGCAATTATCTAGGTTATCTAAGCGAGCCAATTGATGTTGCACCGATTCTTGAATACGCTTCAATTGTTGTTTTCTTATTTCATCCGCTAAATTCTTCCATTCAGCTAAAGAAAAATCCTGCAAATCACAACCAATCATACGCGCTAATCGATTAGCACTGGCAGCTGATGTTTTTTCTGCACCATCTGCGGTTTCTGTTTGATCAGCCTGTTCTTGCAACTCGGCAGTTAATCGATAAACATCAGCCATTGTGGCAAAATATTCACTCATCACCCCAACTTGGCAACCTGCAAATTCAACTGACTGAGCTACTGCCATAACAGCCGTTCTCACCACACCTGTATAAACAAGTTCATTTGACTTTAAGCGCTGAAAATCAGTATATCCTTGTGCGCTGACTAGCCCGTTATTCAATAACAAAATATCGGTTGTTGTACTGCCTATATCAACAAAAACACCTGTCTGCACCTGTTGTGCAGTATAGCTAGCACTTGCCAACCAATTTGCTGAAGCAATATCATCAAATTGCGTAGAATTAATGTTATTAGGTAATAAAAACCCCAGCCGCCCCGCATAAACCCTTAAACTGTCATGCGCTATCGTTGTTTGCATAACCTCAATAATCGCTCTAACCCCTTCTTCGCGAGAGCTAAATAAATCGACAAGCTCACCGGTCATGGTTAAGTTATGTTGCTTAATCTCATTCGGTAATTTTTGTAAAATCGTAGCTAAGGCATCTTCCAAGGTCTGCAAACCTTGCCATAAAGGGCATGGCTCCTGATAAACAGCGAGCACTTCTCCTTTAGAATTTAGCCACGCAGCTTTTAAATGTGCGCCACCAACATCCCAGCCAATTATATTCTCTTGCACTTGTTTTCCTTAATGAATGTTAACCGAGATCGTTTTTGATTTTGTTGCCGTTACATTGGGTATTTTTTTATTCAATAAGCCTAAAACTTGAGCGGCAACATTTATACCTGTCGCTTCTTTAATTCCGACATAAGAGGTCGTCAAGCGAGGGTTTATTTCTAAAATAAGCAATTCACCTTGCTCAGTTTCAATTAAATCGATACCTATATAACCCCATAGTCCAGGTATCGCTTGCGCAATTTTAGAGCACAGACTTTGCCAATCTAACCTTTGCTCTTGTTTGACATTAACCGTACACCCAAGTAACTGAAATTTATTATCATCAAAGGTGAGATGCTGTTGATTGCAGCAAATAAATGCAGACTCACCCTGATAAAATAAAGCTGATAAGCTCAGTACTTTACCTTTTATATAAGGTTGAACTAAATACGCCTGCTGTTTATTTAAGTTTTGCAGCACGCTAAACCACTGCTGCTCAGTTTGCAGCAAATAAACATCTTCACAGCCGACAGAATCCATAGGTTTTAGCACCCACGCCCCAGCATCAAGAGCTGAAAATGATTGATACTTTTGACTATTAACACAGCTAATTCCAGCTTCCTGCAGGCGGTTAATCGTCTTTAATTTATTTTGGCAAAGTATTAATGCTTTATTCGTACTCAAGCAAACTTGTTTATTTTTTTGGTTAAAAAATTGATTCCAGTGAACCAGTATGCCATCTGTTTCTGGCGCTATAAGCCACACGGTATCATAATCACTATTTATGTCATGCAAGTAGGAAGCTAGGTCTGTCCCTTGTTTTATATTAAGTAGAGCGCCTTCTGCCATTTGTGGCGGATTCACTCGTCCATCATTTAAAACTAAAAGCTTTAAATTTTGAATTTCTTCTAAATCTTGCAGTAATGCAACACGCATCATACTGCCCTCTTGCATTAAAGAGGCAGGCAAAATATCATTGACTAAACCGCCGCCTGTTATAAATTCAAATACTAACAAACGCATAATGAAAATCATCCCTGTTATTGATATAAAATCTGGTCATGCTGTTTTAGCCAAGCAAGGTCAACGTAAAAAGTATCAACCCTTATCAACGCCCTTATGCCCTTTTAGTGAGCCTAGCGCTGTTATTGAAGCCTACTTAAATATTTGGGATTTTAAAACGCTTTATATCGCAGATCTTGATAGTTTAATGGGCACAGGAAATAATGCCGCCTGTATTAATGCCCTTTTTAAAGCCTTTCCTGACATTAATTTCATCATTGACTGTGGTGTAATCGCCCCCAACTATGAGCCATTAAAAAGCACTCAGCATACACCTATATTAGGAACAGAATCTTTTGATAGCACAACAATAAGCGCGCTTGATAATGATTTCATTTTATCTTTAGACTTTTCCACTGCCAACTTAGAAATAGGTCAATCTGAGCTCTATAATACGCCCGAATTATGGCCTAAAAGCTTAATTATTATGACTTTAGCTTTAGTCGGTAAAAATTGTGGGGCAGATTTTCAAAAAATAAAGCATTATCTTCAGCATTACCCCCATCATGATTTTATCGCTGCGGGTGGAATTCGTGATTTAAATGACTTAATCCAGCTTAAAAATTTAGGAATACAACAAGCATTAATCGCTACCGCTCTGCATAACAAGCAAATAAAAAAAGAGCATTTTAGGTTAATTTATAACGATTAACTTTTTAATTTATCCACTTCTTCCGTGCTTAATTTTCGTGCTTCAACTTCCAACATCACGGGAATTCCATCACTAATAGGGAATGCAAGGCGGTCTACTTTACATAACAGCTCTTGTGCGGCTTTATCATGCACTAATGTACTGTT
The DNA here is from genome assembly GCA_030627265.1 of Methylococcaceae bacterium. Classification (GTDB taxonomy): domain Bacteria; phylum Pseudomonadota; class Gammaproteobacteria; order Methylococcales; family Methylomonadaceae; genus Methyloprofundus. The sequence continues at coordinate 24,979 of DAOUSK010000007.1, read as the reverse complement.
ACAAATTGGACATGCTAGAATTTCGAGTAATTTACTATCCATCAGTTATTCAACCTTTACTATTCACGTATTAAAAACGCCTTATTCTACGCTATATTTCCAAGCTTTCTTGAATCTATTCACAAAATATTCAAGTTTATTAGCCATGTACTATATAGAGTGATATTATGAATAAATATGTTTACTTTTTGGAGTTACCATGTCTGATTCATTAGCCTTACCTATTTCATTAAATTCGGATAATTTTGATTCATCTTTAAATGTCATTGGTCAAACTAATAAATTAAATGCAGAAGAAGAACACGCTCTTGCTCTACGCTATAGAGACGAGGGTGATATCGAAGCAGCCAAACAATTAGTCATGGCAAATTTACGTTTTGTAGCCCATGTTGCTCGTGGCTATAATGGCTATGGCTTACCGTTAAGCGATATTGTGCAAGAAGGTAATATTGGTTTAATGAAGGCGGTTAAACGATTTAACCCTGATAGAGGGGTTCGTCTTGTTTCTTTTGCTGTCCATTGGATTCGCGCTGAAATACATGAATATGTGATTAAAAACTGGCGCATCGTTAAAGTTGCTACGACTAAATCACAAAGAAAAATCTTCTTTAACCTACGGAAGTCTAAGAAGAAACTAGGCTGGTTATCGAAAAATGAAGCAGAAGCAATCGCTGAAAATCTTAATGTTGATTTAAAAACCGTCTACGAAATGGAAACTCGTCTTGATGGTAAAGACATGGCTTTTGACTTACCAGAAGATAGTAATGAAGAAAGCTTCGGCTCTCCCGTTACTTATCTGGAACAACATAATGCTGACCCTGCATTATTGGTAGAAAATTCCGACTGGAAAGATCATAAAGAGTCTTTACTAAGTCGTGCCATCAATAACTTGGATGAACGCAGCCAAGATATTGTAACCAACCGCTGGCTTTCAGAGAAAAAAATGACCTTACATGAATTAGCTGAACGCTATAATGTTTCCGCTGAGCGTATTCGTCAACTAGAAAAAAATGCCATGAATAAGATTAAAGGTGCGGTTAGCATTGCGATGTAAAGTAGTTTAAAGAGCGAGAGTTTAATAACACCCACTCCTAAATATCGCATAAAAAAGCCCGATTATTGATCATCAATAATCGGGCTTTTTTGTATCCGTTAAGAATCTATAAAGAAGAAATATGATCTAGTACTTCCTGCGCTTCTTTCTTTTGCACCTCAGATCCATTTGCCAATACATCTTCCGCTAATTCTTTTGCCGCATCTGTCTCGCCCATCGCAACATACATTTTCGCTAAATCTAAATTAGTTTCATAATCTCCAGTGTTGTTTATTTCTTCAATCACACTAGGGTCAAGTGTTAACTTTTGCTCATCATCACCTAAAGATAGCTCATCCCCCTCGCCACTTTCATCCGCTGCCGTTGGCGGAGTGTATGAAGCATCACCTTCCACGGAAAAATCGAAGTCAAAATCATCAAATTTATTATCATCACTCTCAACAGAGGGTTGAATATCAGATTCTTGAGACTCACTCAGGCTATCACTATTTAATTCATCATCTAATACCAGCTCATCAGACAAATCAAACTCAGATAAATCAATACCGGGCTCTGAATCGAGCGATAATAAATCTTCAGCATCATCTTCACCAGAGCTTATATCATTAGACATTTCTTCAATGCTTAAATCAGCATCACCTAATTCCATATCAATAACATCTAACTCTTCTGCTTCGATGGTACTCAAACTTTCTATTGGCTCTTTATTTGCTTTATCCTCTGTATCCGAAGAAAAATTAATCATTTCTAATGATTCAAATTCATCATCTTTTTCAGTGATAGAGTCAACTGCTTCTATTTTATCAGCCGCATTCGGTGTAAATTCAAAACTCTCAATATCTAATTTCTCTGGCTCTAAAGAGTCTTTTTCTTCTACGCGAGTCGCATTGTCAAATTCAAATGCAGTTACTACCTCTTCTTTATTATTATCTAGTGCATTTAGTTCCGAAATAGGTAATTCCAGCACCTCGCTTACATCAATAGGCTCATCAACAGGTTCATCAATATTTAAATCAAACTCTGGACTATCATCCCTAATAATATCATCAGAAAACAAATCTGGATGAGTTGAGAAGTCCTGCCCCATTGCCGATACATTCCCCCAGAAAACGGTATCTGAACGCTTCCCATCCTGAATCAACTCTTGTACAAAGCGATCGAAAGCTTCATTATTTTCACTACTATAAAAGACTTCTAGTAATTTTAGTTTATAACTATCTTTATCGGGGGATAGACTAAGCTCATAACGTAACGACTTTTCTGCCTCATCATACTTTCCATAAGCTAGGTAAGTATCCGCATCAAGCAGAACATCATCCACAACCTCTTCTTTAACTTTAGGATGCTCACTCCTTGCATTAAATGAACTTTCATTTGCTGTAGAAAGTGCGGCTTGATCTTCTATTGTTGGCTCTACCTTATCAGTTAAAGCGGAATAATCCGATGCCTTAAATATATTTTCAACTTCATCTTCTGGCTCTGCTTGTCGCTTACGCCATGAGAAAAACCCACCAATCGCAACTAATAAAATTACTAAAAAACCCAACATGACGTTTAAGTAGCTAACGCTCTCTTTTATCACTTCAACAGTTGGCTGAACCTGTTTAGCTTGTACTTTGGGTTGAACAGCTACTTTACCTTTTACTATTGACGCTGATTTTTGCGTTTTTTTTTCTATCGCTATTTTTTCTTTTGCTACTTTCTTTTCTTTATCTTCAATTGCATCTAATTCTTCAGAAAAGCGCACATCTTGTAAGGCTGATAACTCTTTATCTTTAATTTCTAGCATTTTCTGCATAACAAAAAACTTTTCCTCTAACAGAGCTAGCCTTTCTTGCAGTTCTTCATTTTTATGAATTAATTTTTGCTGCTTTTCCGTATTTGCAACTAAGGAATCCGACTCTTTTAACTCTTCTTTTACCGGTGAGACAAGAGTCAGCTTTTTACCTTGCTTTTCATCATTAGCAATAACGGTTCTAGGCTTAGATGCTGCCTTTCTTTTACCCGTCCAAACATCGTGTTGAAAATAAAATTCAGCGCTCGCTTGCTCTTTTGACAAGCTATTAATATCAGCATTTGAAGGGATTTTTAATGTTTTCCCTGCCATTAAAGCATTAACATTTTTTTTATAAAATGCTCTTGGATTAGCTTTATAGAGCGCCATCATGACTTGCTCTACAGACTGCCCTTGGTTTCCATTAATCCTTTCTGCAATTTTCCATAAAGAATCATTACGCTGTATTGGTCCATATTCACCTTCAACAGCCAAACTAGAAAAGTCATTTTCAATGACTAACTCAGGTTCTTTTTTAACTTGAGTTACTACTCTCTTTGGTTGTTTTAACGGTGCCTGAATCGGCTCTATAAAATTATTTTGATTCTCAATAGCAGGGTCAACTAAAACCGTAAACGATTTAAAAATATTTCCATTCGGCCATGTCACTTCTATTAAAAAATCTAAAAATGGCTCTTGAACGATATTGTTTGATGTTAGTTCAACAATATAACTGTTATTACCTTTTGAAACTTTATTAAAGCGGATGCCTGACAAAAAATAGTGCCAAGAAATACCCGCCTCATTAAATTTTTCAGGACTTGCTATTGTGATCGATATATCATTTATATTTTCATTAGCTGATAAAGCAAGTGGAATTTCGGCATTTAAGCTTTCATTTAATGCCGAATTCAGTTTCAACTCCCCTACACCTAACGAATAAGCAGAAACAGGTGCTATTAAGCTCATCGCCACAACAATTTTTTTCAACTTATGCATCATATTATCCCCACTATATCGATATAAAGTACTTCGGCTCTATTTCTGCCTAAATGTAATTTTTAATTAACTCTTCTGCAATTTGCACGCTATTTAATGCGGCCCCTTTGCGTACATTATCAGCAACAACCCATAAATCAATACCCTTTTCATGGGATATATCTTCTCTAATACGACCAACAAATACATCATCATGTCCTGATGATTCTGTTACTGCCGTTGGGTAACCACCATCAACCCGCTCATCCAGAACGGTAATACCTTTTGCTGCAGACAATAAATCACGCACTTTATCCACTGTAATTTTTTCTGTCGTCTCTATATGTACCGCTTCTGAATGACCGTAAAAAACCGGTACTCGTACTGCTGTTGGGTTAACTTGAATCGACTCATCACCCATGATCTTTTTAGTTTCCCAGACCATTTTCATTTCTTCTTTGGTGTATCCATTTTCCATAAAAACATCAATCTGCGGTAAAACATTGAACGCAATTTGCTTAGGATAAACTTTAGAGGTAATGGGCTTACCGTTTAGAAGCTGTGCCGTTTGTCCAACAACTTCTTCTATACCTTCTTTACCAGAACCTGAAACCGCTTGATAAGTACAAACATTGATACGCTCAATGCCCACTGCATCATAGATAGGTTTAATGGCAACTAACATTTGAATAGTAGAGCAGTTAGGGTTTGCAATAATACCTCGTTTCTTGTGCTCAGCAATACTCTCTGGATTTACTTCTGGAATAACCAAAGGAATATCATCGTCATAACGAAATTGTGAAGTATTATCAATCACAATACAACCCGCTTCTGCCGCAATCGGTGCATATTTTTCTGATAATGATGCACCAGCAGAAAAAAGTCCAATTTGTGCTTTAGAAAAATCAAATTCAGCCAAATCTTTTACGACTAAATTACCACCATTAAACGCAATTCGCTTACCAACCGAACGAGAACTAGCCAAAGCATACACATTGTCCACAGGAAAATTACGTTCTTCCAATATAGATAACATAGCCTCACCAACGGCACCTGTCGCTCCAACGACAGCAACATTATATTTTTTAGTCATCTTATGCTCCTGCTTTCAATGCGTTAACCACAGCATCACCCATTTCAGAAGTACTGACTCGCATCATTCCATCTGAGTAAATATCAGCCGTCCGTGCATTAGAATCTAAAGCACTGTTAACAGCAGCTTCGATTCTATCTGCAGCGACACTTTGATTAAAGGTATACCGTAACATCATTGCTGTGGATAAAATAGTCGCTAATGGATTAGCAATTCCTTTGCCTGCAATATCAGGTGCCGAGCCATGAATAGGTTCATACATGCCTTTACCATTACAATCTAAAGAGGCTGAAGGCAGCATACCAATTGAACCCGTTAGCATGGATGCCGTATCAGATAAAATATCACCAAACATATTAGTCGTTACCATCACGTCAAATTGCTTAGGCGCACGAACTAATTGCATAGAAGCATTATCAACATACATATGGCTTAATTCAACATCAGGGTAGTCTTTAGCAACTTCCTCCATCACTTCACGCCATAGCTCTGTACATTCTAATACATTTGCTTTATCAACGGAACATAAACGTTTGTCCCGTTTTTGTGCAATTTTAAACGCCGAGTGTGCAATGCGCTTAATTTCAGATTCAGAATAAACCAGTGTGTTGTACCCTTGTCTCTCACCGTTATCTAAAGTTCTTACGCCTCTTGGCTGACCAAAATAAATACCGCCGGTTAATTCACGGACGATCATTAAATCTAAACCTGCAACCACTTCAGCTTTTAAAGTAGAGGCATCCGCTAATTGTGGGTACAGAATCGCAGGACGTAAATTAGAAAATAACTCTAATTCGGAACGTAATCCTAGTAAGCCTTTTTCAGGACGTACAGCAATATCTAATGACTCCCATTTATAGCCACCAACCGCACCTAATAAAATTGCATCTGCAGCTTTTGTCAATGTAATCGTTGCCTCAGGAAATGGCGACCCTGTTTCATCATAAGCAGCACCACCAATGAGGCCCTCTTCAAACTCTAGCCCCAACCCCATGTCAGCATTTAAATAATCCAATACTTTAACGGCTTCATTAACAATCTCTGGGCCAATTCCATCACCCGCTAATACTGCAATTTTATGTGTCATTTTTTTCTCTTAAGAATCTTATTAAATCTTGTATTTTACTTTTTCTATGTGAATTATTTCACATTAACTTATTTCTATACAAACAACCAAGGCGCCCGTTTTGCTCGCTCTGCTTCATATGCTTTAATTTTATCCGCCTGCAATAAAGTTAAAGCAATATCATCCAAACCATTATAAAGGCGATATTTACGCGCTGCATCCACATCAAATTGAATAACCTCACCTTGTGGTGTCACTATCGTTTGTGCCCCTAAATTTATAACGAGCTGATATCCAGCAGCCACATCCTTAAATAAGCTATCAACGACTTCTGCGCTTAAAACAATCGGTAAAATCCCATTTTTAAAGCAGTTATTAAAGAATATATCAGCAAAGCTAGGAGCAATAACGGCTCGAAAACCATAATCATCAAGAGCCCAAGGTGCATGTTCCCTTGAGGAACCACAGCCAAAATTTTCCCGCGTTAATAAAATTTTCGCACCCTGATAGTCTGGGTTATTTAAAACAAAATCTTTTTTTAAAGGGCGGTTACTGCAATCCATTTCTGGCTCACCAATATCCTCATAACGCCACTCATCAAATAAATAAGGCCCAAAACCAGCACGACGTATTGATTTTAAAAACTGCTTAGGAATAATCGCATCCGTATCGACATTTGCTCTATCTAACGGCATTACTTTTGCGGTTACTGTTTTAAATGCTTCCATGCTTACACCCACTCTCTAATATCAACAAAATGACCCGCAATACCTGCTGCAGCTGCCATTGCAGGACTTACAAGGTGCGTACGCCCACCATAACCTTGTCTGCCTTCGAAATTACGGTTTGACGTTGATGCACAGCGCTCGCCTGCTAATAATTTATCTGCATTCATTGCTAAGCACATAGAGCAGCCAGGTTCTCGCCATTCAAATCCTGCGTCTATAAAAATCTTATCTAAGCCTTCTTTTTCCGCTTGCTGTTTAACTAAACCAGAGCCAGGAACAATCATCGCCAAGCTAACTGAGTCCGCTTTTTTCTTGCCTTTAACAATGCTCGCTGCTGCGCGTAAATCTTCTATCCGCGAATTAGTGCAAGAACCAATAAATACTTTATCAATTTTAATTTCATTAATTGGCTGATTAAACTCTAAGCCCATATATTTCAAAGCATTTATCATGCCTTGCTGCTTGACAGAATCCAATTCATCTGCTGGATTTGGAACCTTTGCATCAATCGCCACAACCATTTCAGGCGATGTTCCCCAAGTGACTTGCGGTTTAATCTCTGCGGCATTTAACTCGACAACTTTATCAAAAACAGCCCCGTCATCTGAATGTAGCTTTTGCCACTCTCTTTCCGCCATAAGCCAATGCTCACCTTTTGGCGAATAAGGGCGGCCTCGGTAATAATCTATCGTAATTTCATCAACAGCAACTAAACCTGCTCGCGCACCCGCTTCAATCGCCATATTACAAACTGTCATCCGGCCTTCCATCGACAAATCTGTAATAGCCGTGCCTGCAAATTCAATGGTATAACCCGTACCACCTGCGGTACCAATTTCTCCAATAATTGCCAGTACGATATCTTTTGCTGTAATACCCGCTCCAACAGAGCCGTTGACTTTAATTAAGAAGTTTTTTGATTTTTTTTGTGTCAGACATTGCGTTGCTAAAGCAAGCTCAACCTCTGATGTGCCTATGCCAAAGGCTAATGCTCCCGAAGCACCATGCGTTGAGGTATGAGAATCTCCACAAACAATGGTCATCCCAGGTAACGTTGCTCCTTGCTCCGGCCCCATAACATGCACAATTCCTTGACGCACATCATCCATATCAAATTCGGTAATACCAAATTCTGCACAGTTTTTATCTAAAGTTTCAACTTGTAAGCGCGCAATAGGATCGGGTATTTTTTGTTTCCTATTTGTTGTAGGAACATTGTGGTCAGCAACGGCTAAATTACGCTGCGTGTTCCAAGGCTTTCTACCCGCTAAACGTAAACTCTCAAATGCTTGTGGTGATGTAACCTCATGAATGAGCTGTCTATCGATATAAATAAGTGAAGCTCCATCATCCTCAGTATGGACAACGTGATCATCCCAAAGCTTGTCATATAGTGTTTTTTCTGACATTTCAATCTATTCCGTATTCGTATTATTTTTCAGATAAGTGAGCAACTTGTTTTTCTAGCGTTTTTAATCGAGACCAAACTTCTGTTAAACGCTGAAAAATCGCAATGTTTTTTATATATTTCTTAAAAGGTTGTACTGGCCCATAAGCATAAATCCCTGATTCTTTAATACTACTGTGCACGCCAGCTCGATGTAATAACATCGTATCATCAGGAATATTGACATGATCCAACACGCCTGTTTGCCCTGAAGCAATCACCCGCTTACCAAAACGACTAGAACCTGCAATCCCCGTTTGGGCAACTAAAATACAATCTTCGCCAATGACCACGTTATGCGCTAAATGACACTGCGCATCAATAATAGTGCCATCATGGACCTTAGTTTCGGTATAGGTTGCTCTATCAACCGTAGTCACTGAGCCAATCACTACTTTATTACCGATAACAACCCGACCTGTCTGTGGAATTCTGTGGTGATGAAAATCAGCATCTTGCGCAAAGCCCTGCCCATCACTACCGATGACACAACCCGCCTTCAAAATACAATCCTCGCCAATATGGCAATCATAAGACACCACACAGCTCGGATAAATAACAGTCCTCGCGCCAATCATCGCATCAAACTCAATCACTGAATTAGCCATGATAACAGCAGCTTTCCCTAGCTTAACATTAGCACCAATCACAACGTTAGGGCCAATAACCACATCACTTGGGATATCTACTGACTCATGAATAACAGCTGTGGCATGCACCTGCCCCCATTCAGAATCATAAACATTTCGATCTGTATATTTTTGACGTAAATATGCCATTGCCATACGTACATTTGGCGCAACCAAAATAGCCGCATTCTCTAACTGTATTTTTTCTGCAATTTCAGCGGTTGTCACTATCGCAGAAACCTTCGTTTTAATTACTTCTCGTAGATACTTTTCATGTTCAACAAAAACTAAATCACCTTCTCCCGCTAATTCAGCAGGAACGATATTATACACTTGAGTGTCATTGCCATAATGTGCGCTAATTAACCCTTGAGCTTTAAAATCTTGATAAATCTCTGAACTTAAAATATCCACCTTTGCTCCTAGTTTTACCTATGCTAATGCAGCAAAAACTTTATCAGTAATGTCACTGACAGTCCCTACGCCTTCAACAGAAGAAAATTTAAGCTTATCTTGTTTTGCAAGATCAGAATAAAAAGTGACTAACGGCATGGTTTGCTCATGATAAACACTTAAGCGTTTTTTAACCGTCTCTTCTGTATCATCAGCGCGCTGAATTAAGTCTTCGCCGGTCACATCATCTTTACCTGATGTTTTAGGTGGGTTGAATTCAATATGATAACTACGCCCTGATTCCATATGTACCCGACGCCCACCCATGCGTTGAATGATTTGATCGTCTTCAACAGCGATTTCAATGACAGCATCAATTTCAACACCCATCTCAATCAAGCCTTCTGCTTGTGCAATAGTACGAGGAAACCCATCTAACAAAAAGCCTTTAGTACAATCTGACTCTTTAATTCTATCTTTAATTAAACCTAGGATAATATCATCTGAAATCAACCCGCCATCATCCATAATTTTCTTTGCAGCAAGCCCCATTTCTGTTCCAGCCCTCACTGCTGCACGCAACATATCACCCGTTGATATTTGTGGAATAGCATACTTTTCGGTAATAAACTGTGCTTGAGTGCCTTTTCCTGAACCAGGACTCCCTAAAAGGATAACGCGCATAATAGCTCCAATAACATGGCAATAGTATTTTCAAAAATACTGCTTTATTGCCTTTTACAAAATATAACTTAATATTTTATAACATCCAGCAATATATCTCTTGTAAATTTAGCCATACTTACCTATTCTTTTATCAAGCTACTTTTGTCGCAAAGTAAAAACACTCCCTTTACTTAGGACTTACGCACAAGTATTTTTGTTTTTATTTTTACCTTACAAAAAAGGATCCATAGAAATGAACTTATTAAATATTTTCAAATACTTAACTATTGATCCTGTTAATTTCAGCTTAAAAGCTAAAGCCCTGTCACTAATCGCCTGCTTTTGCTCAATTTTTTTCATTGCTTTAATTACTAAAATCTTCTCTCCCTGGCCTAGCTACCCGCTTATTGTTGCTTCGATGGGAGCTTCAGTTATCATCCTGTTTTTTATCCCCAATAGCCCACTTGCACAACCTTGGCCTTTTGCTGGCGGGCAAATCATCTCAGCCACTGTTGGCGTCTATTGTGCGCTCAATATTGCTGATCCTACCACCGCGCAAGCTTCTGCCGTTGGCGGTTCTATTTTATTAATGCTACTTTTACGCTGCTTGCACCCGCCTGGCGCAGCCACCAGCCTAGCACCCGTAATGATGGGGGATCCCATCTCCTCACTTGGCTACTCTTTTGTATTAATTCCTGTTGCGATCAACGTCATAAGCCTGTTAATTCTAGCTATCATCATAAACCGCTTAGTTTTAAAAAGAAATTACCCCAACTCACTGCCCGCTCAACAAGAAAGTCGTCAACGTCATATCAGCACAGCCCCTAGCCACCACATTGGCTTTTCAGAACAAGATATAAACAGCGCATTAAAAAGCACCGATACCTTTATTGATATGACACCTTCTGATTTAAGTTTTCTATTAGCAGAAATAGAAACCAATGCCTTCAAAAGAATAAAAGGTAATATCTCTTGTGCCGATATTATGATTAAAAATATTATTACTGTTGAGTATGGAACAGAGGCAGAGCAAGCCTGGGAACTAATGCAAAAACACAAACTCAAAGCAATGCCAGTTATAGATAGAGCAAATCGTGTTATTGGCATCATCACGTGGAATGACTTTTTCAAGTTTATTGATTTGAATGCCTACGAAAGCATTCAAGATAAATTTCGTCGCTTTATTCAAAGAACGAATAATCTCACTGCATCAAAACCAGAATTTGTTGGCCATATAATGACAACCTCCGTTACCACCCTAAATGATTCAAGTCATATCGTAGAGTTAATCAAACTGATGTCCTTACAAGGGTACCGCCAAATTCCTATTGTTAATGAAGAAAACCGCTTAGTCGGCATAGTCTATCAATCAAACTTAATCGCGGCACTTTACAATCAACAACTAGCAAGTAGTCATTGAAAATCACCTAGATTCCCCTCTCTCTACTGCGAACTAAAAATCATTGAGCCGTAGATTTCAGCCCTTTCATTTTCAGCAACAATGACAGACAACCTCACTCAACAGCAGCATTCTCTTCTTTATGCTTTCTAGCAAAACCAGCGCCTTTTTTAACTTTTGCTTTGAGCTCTAAACTGTCAATCAACAAACGATAATCCATACCCTTCTCATTCATTTCTGCAAAACAGCGCGCCACAACAGCAATAGCATTAGGAACTTCATCTTTTTTCTTATACGACTGTAAATTTTTATCACTCACCTTAATTAGCTTGCTAAATTTTGGCAGACTTATCTCTGCATCAAGCAATAATTTTTTAAACTCTATAAAACTCATAACACCCTCCTAATATAACCACACGCCAAGTGGTTATATTTTATAACTAATTGACATATTTTGTTGACTAAAAAATTTAAAAAAAGTATTATTGCTATAACTTATTACTTTTAGTAAGTTATTTGTATTATTTATTGGAGAAAAGCATGTCAAAAGTAGTTAAGAAAAAAGTTGCACTTAAAGTTGCTAAAAAAATCACTAAAAAAGCAGTTTCTAAAAAAGTTATTGCTAAGAAAAACGCTAAATCTGTTATCAAAAAAGCGACAAAAGCAGTTTTAAATAAAAAAGCAAGTAACAAAAAATCAGCACAAAAAATTGCAAAAAAAGCAGTTAAAAAAGCAGCTTAAGAACATTAAAATTTCTTTAATGCTCTAGATTTTAATGGCTTATATATAGGTTTAGCATGTGTAAGCCATTAAAACTATCCACCTCTTCCTTTACAATTCAGAGTAAAACCTAACGCCCCTACCCTTTACTTGCCCCTCACTTATTCACTCTTGAATAAAAAAATGATTGTCATAATTCTGTACACATAAAAATGCTAATGTTCCCGAATAACGATACAATCAAAAAAATAAGCTAATAACAGCGACTACTTTAACTAAACTTATTCAGAACTAATGACAGAAAATCCTTCAAATTTTGAGTTACCTTCAAACCTCAGCGCTAAAAAGTTTATATCAAAACTTACTAAAGAGGTCGACCTGCAGATAGTAACGCAGCAATATACGATAAAAACATTTTATGATACCTTTGACTGGCGCTTATATAACGCCAATATGATTTGCGAATTCAACCATTCTCAAATCATTTCACGTCTCGCGTTAAATGATAATAAAAAAGGGCATTCAATTGCCAGTTTAGATATTGAAAACGTCCCTAGTTTTAGTCAAGAATTCCCTGACGGGGTATTTAAACAGCAGATTACTCCCCCTTTGGAAATGAGAGCTTTATTGCCCTTATGCCACCTCCCCTATGAAACTTACCTGATCAATATTTTAAATAAAGATCAAAAAATCGTTTTGCGCTTACAAATTGATGATTACGAGTTTCTAAAAAACCGTATACAGCTTCACCCTCTTAAAGGTTACGACAAAGCTCTGCAAAAATTCACCAGCCTTTTACAGGATAAATTTGAGCTTACCCCATCGACTTACAGCACCGTTTTAGAGGAAGCTCTTAAACAACAAGGTCGAAAACCTAAAGATTATAGCTCTAAGCTGGCTATCAAATTAAAACCAGATATGCGCGCTGACCAAGCAAGCAATTTGATTTATAAACATTTATTACAAGCGATTCATACCAATGAATCGGGCACAATTGCCGATACAGACTCAGAATTTTTGCATGATTTTCGTGTTGCTGTCCGCAGAACTCGCTCCGGATTAAGCCAAATTAAAAACACCTTACCAGCGGAAATAGTTGCTAAACATGCTAGCTTTTTTGCTTGGCTAGGACAAATCACAGGCCCTACCCGTGACTTGGATGTTTATTTACTTAGTTACCCACAATATAAAGACGTCTTACCCTTAACTTTGCAAGACAATATAGCGCCTTTACATGACTTCCTTATACAAAAACAAAAACAGGCTCAAAAAGAGCTTGCTGAAAAATTAAAGAGCCCAGAATATAATAAACAACTACTTGCTTGGGAAGAGTACTTAAATGAACCACTGCCTAAAAAAAGCGCAGCCAGCCAAGCAGACCAAACTATTTTTGAACTCGCTAATCAACGAATTTGGAAGGTATATCAGCGTGTATTAAAAGAAGGTGAAGCTATTACTGACTCATCTCCTGCTGAAGCACTACACGATTTAAGAAAAACCTGTAAGAAATTACGCTATCTAATGGAATTTTTTCAAAGCCTATATCCTGAAACAAACATTAAATTAGCCATTAAATCATTAAAAGGCTTTCAGTCAGTTTTAGGCGATTTTCAAGATTATGAAGTTCAAGAATTAAGCATCAAGGATTTTAGCGATGAAATGATGCGCGAACAGGTACCTGCAAATACATTGCTAGCCATGGGAGTTTTAGTTCAGTATTTAGACACTAAAAAATGTGAAGCTCGTAATCATTTTTCCCAGCAGTTCAGTTTATTTATAGAAGCAAAAAATAAAACCATGTTTAAACAATTATTTACCCAAAAAGCATAAAGGAATATTAATGACTATTATTGCTACCTATAATATAAAAGGCGGTGTCGGAAAAACCTCAACCGCTGTCAACCTTGCTTTTTTAGCAGCTCGGAACAATTACAAAACACTGGTCTGGGATTTAGATCCACAAGGTGCAAGCAGCTACTACTTTAGAGTAAAACCCAAAGTAAAAGGTGGCAGTAAAGAGTTAATTGCAGGAGACCGCGAACTTGATGGTTTAATTAAAGCGACTGACTTTGAAAATCTTGATTTACTTCCTGCCGATTTTTCCTTCCGAAATCTTGATTTAGTTCTAGATGAACGTAAAAAACCGACTCAACGCCTTAAAAAATTATTAGCCCCTTTAGCCAAGGAATACGATTTTATTTTTTTAGATTGCCCGCCTAATATTTCATTATTATCTGAGGCTATCTTTGAAGCATCTGATTTATTGCTATCGCCAATTATTCCTACCACGCTCTCCCTACGCACCTTAGAGCAGTTAAAAAAATACATTAAAGATAACAATCTTAAAAACATTCAGCTATTACCCTTCTTCTCTATGGCTGACCGACGTAAAAAAATGCACCGAGAGATCATTGAAACATTAGCCCAACAGCACCCCGACATATTGCAAAGCATTATTCCCTATGCCAGTGATATTGAACGCATGGGTTGGGAACGCATGCCCTTAGGCGGATATACTAAGAGATCTCGCTCAGTAGAGGCTTACCAATCCCTTTGGGAAGAATTACTAGCAAGCATAAAATAATATCAATTCTAATAAATAATCACTGCAATAGTCATCATTCCCGAAGTCTTTAGTCGGGAATGATGACCATAATAGATTCCTGCTAGGGGCATGCAGGAATGACTGTTTTTTTTAGTTATATGAGTTTAAATGTAAATATATTGGGGCTAGCATTACACAATATGGAAAACTCCAAAACCACCTCAATATTGCACGCCCTTCATACAATTAAAATAAACCTCAAATAGTCTCACTCAATCACATTTCTGGAATATTTTCTCGTTCCTAACAAAAAATCAAGCAGGTTTTCTTTTGTGTTACCTTTATAAACATTTAAGGCAACCTTTACCTTAAACCTCGCACCATATGTTTTTCGTTTTGTGCTCATAATAATACCCCCCCCTAATCCCCCTATTTTCATAGGGTTCAATTCTGTTGAGCTATTGTTATCTATAAATTAGCAAGCTAAATTTAGATGAAATTCTCTGTCATAAAAATATCACATTCCGTTGCTAGACTACACCAACTATTTTTATACCGTTAAGGAGCAGGAAAATAATTAATACTCTACCTTCTAAGCTTGCGGTATCTATTGAAGAAAATACGAAATGGATCACCTTAATCAACACCTGCGCGACATTATTCAGAACCAAAAATTAACGTCTCTTTTTCAACCGATAGTTTCATTAGCAAAAAGAGAAAATTTTTCTTATGAAGCTCTGATCAGAGGCCCATCTGATAGCCCTCTACATAACCCACTTAACTTATTTAGTGCGGCCGAACGTTTTAAGCAATCATTAGCACTTGAAAGAGTCTGCCGAAAAACGAGTATAGAACAATACTCCACCCTAAAACTATCGCAAAAATTATTCCTTAATATCAGCCCTGAAGTTCTGCTAGATTCGGCCTTTAAAAAAGGGGAAACTTTAGCGGTTTTAAAAAAGATGGGAATTCCGGCTTCACGTGTTGTGATAGAAATAACCGAACACCAGCCAACAGATAATTACGAAGTCATGCGCAATGCCATAAAGCATTATCGTGAAATGGGCTTTGAAATTGCACTAGATGATTTAGGAGCAGGTTATTCTGGTTTGCGCTTGTGGACTGAGTTAATGCCTGATTACGTTAAAATCGATCGACATTTCATTCAAGATATAGACAAAGACTCGGTAAAACTTAATTTTGTTCGATCTATTCAAAGCATGGCAGCAGCAGCAACTAACTGCCAAGTTATTGCTGAAGGTGTAGAGACCGAAGCTGAATATCATGCTGTCGAAAAAATAGGCGTGGCATTTTGTCAGGGCTATTACTTTGCACGCCCAGCAGCAGTGCCGGTGTTAAATATTCCTGAAGGATTATTTAAACAAAACCGAGTCAGTGACCTAACAGCGGCATTAAGCATTGGGGAAATTGCTCAAGAGATAACGCCTATTTCACCTCAATATAGTAATAATGACGTGCTCGATATATTTCAAAAAAACAGCCAATTGACCTTAATTCCTCTGGTAAAAGATGGATTAGTCGCAGGACTCCTTTGTAAAGACCGGTTTTTAACACAGCTTTTTTCTAGTCGCTATGGAATAGACTTACATGGAAATAAAGCCGTTGAAAAATTTATTGATAGAGAACCTTTTATTTTTGACTACCAACGCCCCATTGAAGAAGTCAGCCAACAGCTAACCAATAGTTTGCGCAATGAGCAAGCTTTTGTCATAACAGAAAATAATAAGTACAAAGGGGTAGGAACAGTTAGGGATTTGTTGCAATTGATTACCAGCCAACAAATAAAAAACGCACAGCATGCTAATCCATTGACCTTATTACCAGTCATTACACCCATCAATAATATTATTAATCATAATATAGCTAATGAAGTGCGATTTTCGATTGGGTATTTTGATCTAGATAATTTCAAGCCATTTAATGATATTTATGGCTACGATAAAGGGGATCAAGCCATAAAATTATTAGCAAAATTATTATCAGACTCCATACCTGATAGCACAGGAACGGTAGGTCACATTGGTGGAGATGATTTTATTGTCATTTTTAATCAGCAAAATTTTGAGCTTTTGTGTAAAAGAATACTCTCTTCTTTCAAACAGTCGGTAGTCGCTTTATATACTCAAGAGCATCAACTGGCAAAAGGAATGCATGCAACAGATAGAAAGGGTAAGCCGTGTTTCTATCCATTATTGAGTCTTTCAATTGGCGTAGTCGAATCCTGTGCAACCTTTAATTGTGAATCACATATGGAAATTGCGGACTTAGCTGCGGACGCTAAACATAAAGCAAAAGAAATCACCGGCAACAGCTATTTCATCAATAGAAGAGTCCCGGATAATAAAGCGAACCAAGAGACAGAGACTGTAAATAATTCTGGAGACTGTAAATAATTCTGTGTAACTGCCAGTTTTATTTATTGGGATTGGTGTTAGATTTAAATGAACTAAAAATTTCGTACTCATTAAAACAACCTCTGATCTTTTAGTGGCGCACTAACTGCTAAAGAATCTTCCACTAACTTATCCCTCAATTTCAACTTTTATTATTAAAATATAGCCTTCGTGCCTCACTGCACGAATTGGATTAATGTTACTACTGCTAATGCTTTTTATTTTTTTACGTAATCGAGATAGGCATAGCTCTAATCGGTTTTTTTCGTAAGTGATCCAGTTTTCATTCCATAATTCAACAATTTCCTGGGCAGCAATGGGTTTATTAGCGGCAGCACTGCGTGACAACTCACAAAGTACAACCAACTCTCGATGTGATAAATAGACAATCTGCCCTAGCGGTGAGTGCAATTCCAGCGTTGCTTCATATAACTTCCAACTGGGCTGGTCAGGTGCTTCTATTTCTACGGAAGATCTACGGTAGACACTATTAATAATAGCCCCCAGTTCACGATAATCAATCGGTTTAACTTGATATGAATCGGCAACTTCCAACCCCATAATACGATCATCAATATTACTACGAGCAGTGAGGAATATAATGCCAATATTTTTTGTTTTACTGTCACCCCGTAATTCACTGGCAATTGCCAAGCCATCTTCATCAGGTAACATCCAATCTAATATCACAACATCTGGTAATTGCTTGTTTATTAGCTTATAAAAATAGCTTGCATTAACCGCTCCTTCGCAATCATATCCCTGCTTATTAAGGCAATACACTATATCTTCTAACAAATAGCGTTGATCTTCGACAATATAAACTTTAATCACCTTGCTTGATCCTCTGTGTTATTCGGCAACCATAAATTCATTGTGACTAACCAGTCCCCACCTTTTGGTGTGACTAAGCACTCAATAGTTCCACCATGTGCTTCCACGATTTGTTTCACTAGATATAGCCCTAACCCCAACCCACTGTCAGGCTCTTGCATATCTTGCCGATAATATTTGATGAACCATTGCTTTACATCAGGTTCCTCTTCGCATAAAAAAATATTGCTGATGGACAGCAATGAGCCATCTACCGCGTTAACACTCATATTTTTACTGGATACATTTATATCCGTATCTTGAACGCTGTACTTTGCTGCATTATTAAATAAGTTATTTAATATAGAGGTGAATAATTCACGATCAGCGCTGCACCGTGAATCACCAATATCGATTCGTAATCGATGAAAGTAAGATGAACCATTTGTGACTGTTTCGATTAATGGCTTTAATAAAAACTGACTTCTTCGTGGCTTCAAAGGTGAATTTTCATACCGTTCAGCAGTTAGTGTATTCCCTAAAATATTATTTAGATGCTGGACAGACATTCGAATTCTTCGGTACCGTTCATTCCCAAATTCATTGTGCTGTGTTTCCAATACTTGAATTGAACTATCAATCACTGCTAAAGGTGTTATTAACTCATGTGATACCAAATTGATAAGCGTTGATTTATCTTGGTTGATTTTTTTCTGAATGTTGACTTCAATATCTGATTTTGCAATTTTAATTTGAGCCTCTAGGTATTTTTTTGCCTGCAACTTAGATTGTTGCTGTAGGCTAATAAATATTAAACCTATTAAAGATAACATTTGAATACTAAATATTGTAACAGCACCTGCATTAGGAATTATTGTTATACCTAGCATTTTTAAAATGGTGATAATAAAAAAGATAAAATAAAGCAGGAAGCCATAAAAGAGTGATCGACTTCCAGGAATCTTTGCGTGTTTATCTTTCCAGCATATATAAAGCACTAGAGGTAACCCCATTAAAAAAGAAAGTGTCATCACTGGCGCAGTTGAAGTATAGAGCCCAAAAGGTAAGCTTAATAGTGCCACTAATGCGGAGACAATAACGCCATAAAGCATCAAAGTAAATCGAGGGTGCACGTTTCGTGTATTGAAAAAAAACGATAATGAACAAAATAGGTAAAATAACTAACAAGCATGCTGCTACTTGGGTCAAATAGCTATTCGTTTTGGGGCTGTCAAAAAGTAAAAATTGTGCTAATAACCCATCTAACGTCATTAAAAGCATAATGCCTGTCAAGATATGTCCTGCAGAGATGATATGAACTATATAATTAGACCTCTGTGCTGTTAATAAAGTAGCTATAAAGAACATACATAAGATGCCTATCAATATACCTAACACCAATTTATTCTTAGTGTTATTTTGAGTGCGTATTTCAGGTGTTGCTATTGAAAAACTAAATAATGATGTTGACCTTGTTTGAAACCGAAAATAGACCTCTTGCACTGAGGTATCAGGCAAAAAAACTTTAAATGAATAAGCTCCAAACTGTTTATCAATTGGGCGTGATAAGTTGACATACATATCCCCCGCTTGCTGCATCACAAAATCACCTACAGTGTTTTTTGAATAAAAACGTAAGTTATTAATAATGCCAGGGTCTACTTTTAAAACCCATTCTGTTGGTGCATCCCCTGTTCGTTGCAATAAAATTTGAAACCAGTGCGCAGCACTGGTATATCCAACTGCAAACTCTTTTTCTAATGGTTCAAATTCACTTTTGTCTCCAATGATATTGGAGAGAGTTTTAGTGCCACTTTCATCGACAAGCACACTCACTTCAGACACAAGTACCTGTTGCCCCTTATCAGCCTCTAACAGGGTTACTGTTTGAGTCTGAGCGAAAAGCAGCTGAGGAAAAATTATCATTACAAAAAATAAGATATTCATTACGTCGTATTATATTGAGCTACCGATTGCGATGACAGCAAATGACA
This sequence comes from Methylococcaceae bacterium, assembly GCA_030627265.1. GTDB lineage: Bacteria > Pseudomonadota > Gammaproteobacteria > Methylococcales > Methylomonadaceae > Methyloprofundus. The sequence goes on along the minus strand of DAOUSK010000007.1, from coordinate 5,266 downwards.
GTAAATGACAGGTTTTTGCTAAGCTATTAATTCAGTATGATTAATGCCATATCCTTAGTGAATAAATGGAAAAAGATAAAGCGATTTTTCCCATGAGTTTTCTAAAGGTGGCACTGAGAAAGAAGTACTCAGAATGATGCCAGTTACCATGCTTTAGCGACTACCAATGAGCGTCAGTTTATGACGGCAGATAAGCGATATATTACTAACTGATGTTACACACTTATCAATATGAATCAATAATTTAAAATTTCCGTGAGACGCTACAGCTCTCATTCTATTTGAGACCTGCCTGACATCAGTTACGAAAACAAAAAGTTTTAGTAACGTGACATCATTAATGTGATTGAAAAAGTATTTTTAAGTAAATAGATTTAAATGGCAAAAAGAAACCGTAAATAATAGGCTCCCTTTTATTTAGGAAAACTAGGGGGAATAATCAACTCAGCCACCCCAACTCTTTGCACCCGCCACAACGACGCAAAAAATCCTGCTTCGTTAAGGCTAGCACAAATGGCCAGAGGCTTATCAGGGAATTACTTTTTAGGCCGCATCTGTGGAAATAATAAAACATCCCGAATCGATGGCGCATCAGTAAATAACATCACTAAGCGGTCGATACCAATGCCTTCTCCCGCAGTTGGCGGCATTCCATGCTCTAGTGCAGTAATATAATCTGCATCAAAGTGCATCGCTTCATCATCACCTGCATCTTTTTCTGCTACTTGCTTAGAAAAACGCTCTGCTTGATCTTCCGAATCATTTAACTCAGTAAAACCATTGGCAATTTCACGTCCGCCAACAAAGAATTCAAAGCGATCTGTTACATGCGGATCTTTATCATTTCGACGTGCTAAAGGAGAAACTTCAACCGGATAAGCCGTAATAAACGTTGGCCTCATTAATTTACTTTCGACTGTTTTTTCAAAAATCTCAATTTGCACTTTACCTAGACCATACCCCTCTTTAACGGGAATATGTAATCTCTCTGCAACTTTAACCGCCGCTTCACGCGAACTAAGATCTTCTAATGTTAAGTCAGAGTTAAAATGTAAAATAGATTCAACCACTGTCATGCGATCAAATGGCTTACCAAAATCATATTCTTCGCCTTGATAAGTGACAATGGGGTTGCCCAATAAATCTTCAGCAATACCTTTTAACATGGCCTCCGTTAAATCCATTAAATCCCCATATTCAGCATACGCTTGGTAGAACTCAATCATGGTGAATTCAGGGTTATGTCTTGAAGACAAGCCTTCATTACGGAAATTACGGTTAATTTCAAAAACGCGTTCAAAACCACCAACAACTAAGCGTTTCAAATAAAGCTCTGGAGCAATGCGTAGGTATAAGCCCATATCTAATGCATTATGATGCGTTTCAAACGGTTTTGCTGTTGCTCCACCTGGTATCGCTTGCATCATCGGCGTTTCAACTTCTAAGAAATTCTTTTCTGTCAGAAATTGGCGAATATAAGCAACAATCTTTGAGCGCATCAAGAAAGTATGACGTGACTCGTCATTCATAATCAAATCTAAATAACGCTGTCTGTATTTTATTTCTTGGTCTGCGATACCATGAAACTTTTCAGGTAAGGGGCGTAAAGCTTTTGTTAATAGACGAATATCATCAACACGAACACTTAACTCACCTACTTTTGTTTTAAATAAAACACCCTCAGCACCGACGATATCGCCAATATCCCATTTCTTAAATTGTTCGTTATAAAAGCCTTCCGCTAAGGTATCGCGTGTGACATAAAGCTGAACCTTTCCCGACATATCTTGAATATGGGCAAAACTCGCTTTACCCATAATTCGGCGGGTCATTAACCGACCGCCGAGCTTTACACGAACCGGTGTTTCTTCAAGCTCTTCTTTGGTTTTTTCCGCATAATTTGCAACTAGCTCTTCAACAAGCACATCACGACGAAAATCAGTAGGGAAAGCAATTCCACCATCCTCTCGTAAAGCGGCTAATTTTGTACGGCGCTGTTTAATTTGTTCTTGTTCGTCGCGTTCTATTTCTGACATATTCTTTTATCTTTAATTTACTATTAAAAGTCTGACTATTTGATACACCACCAAAATAGCCCTATTGTTGTTCTGTAATTCGTTTAAGTAAAATGATGGGTTTCGCAAAAGCCGCTCTACCCATCCTACAAAAATCCTACGCAGATATGGGGCGGATATTTATTTCCAGCGCCCTTATTTCACGCCACTTTTTAAACTGGCTTCAATGAATTGATCTAAATCGCCATCGAGTACCGCGCCCGTATTGCCTGTTTCCACATTGGTACGTAAATCTTTAATTCTTGATTGGTCTAAAACATAAGATCTAATCTGGCTGCCCCAGCCTATATCAGATTTATTATCTTCAACTTCTTTTTGAGATTCCGAACGATTGCGCAGCTCTAGCTCATAAAGTTTAGATTTTAACTGCTTCATCGCTTCATCTTTGTTTTTATGCTGTGAGCGCCCATTTTGGCATTGCACAACCGTATTTGTAGGCAGATGAGTAATACGCACGGCAGATTCTGTTTTATTAACATGCTGCCCACCTGCCCCGCTCGCACGATAGACATCAATACGTAGATCCGCAGGGTTAATCTCAATTTCTATATCATCATCAATTTCTGGTGAAACAAAAACAGAAGCAAAAGAAGTATGTCGGCGATTACCTGAATCAAAAGGAGATTTCCTAACTAATCGATGCACGCCCGTTTCGGTTCTTAACCAACCAAAAGCATAATCACCTGTAAATTTAATGGTTGCCGATTTAATCCCTGCAACATCACCCTTGGATTCTTCCATTAATTCTGTTTTAAAGCCTTTACGCTCGCCCCAACGTAAAAACATACGCTCAATCATTGCCGCCCAATCTTGTGCTTCCGTACCACCTGAACCTGACTGAATATCTAAAAATGCATTATTGGCATCCATTTCACCGGAAAACATACGCCTAAATTCTAAGCCTTCAACTTGCTTTCCATAGTTAGTAACATCAGCAACAATAGTATTAACCGCTTCTTCATCGCCTTCTTCAACGGCCATTTCCAAAATATCAGCAGCATCAACCAATCCAGACTCTAGCTCATTAATGGTATTAACAACCATTTCTAATAAGCCTCTTTCCTTACCTAAAGCCTGCGCTTGGGCAGGGTTATTCCAAATATCAGGACTTTCTAGCTCCCTTAAAACTTCGGTTAAGCGTTCGCTTTTGATATCAAAGTCAAAGATACCCCCTAAGCGTACTAGCTCGCTGGCTTAAATCCGTGATTTTTTGCGTGATTGGGTTTATTTCTTGCATTGATAATTAAAGTAAAATTGAAATAAGCGTTTATCGCTAAGTTAATGGATTGGCATTATATACTATATAGAGATAGCTTTAGATGAGATTTAATTCTATTGTTGTTTTGTATTGTTATGCTAAAATATTCATCGAATGCGTTATTTTATGACGCGTTAACGACCATCTATGAAACATAATGATAAAATGGTCATAATAACTACAAAAATAAATGAGGATTACATGAAACTATTAAAACCACTATTATTATCTGCAATGTTAGGCGCATCTATGGGTGTTTTCTCAACGGCTGCTGTTTCTGGTGAATGTGCGGAAGATAAAGGTAGAACTTGTTACGAGCCAGTAGAAGCAATTGACTTAACAGTTGAGTTAATCCGTGAATCTCGCCATGCGATTGATAACGGTAATGATACTGCAGGTATCATAAACCTAATCAGGTCAGCGACAAGAATGGGTAAAGAAATTAATGCAAATGATACTGTTGATAGACAGCGTGCTAAATCTGCAGCTTTCTTGAAACAAGCTAGAAAAGCAATGAAAGTTGGCGACAACCAAGGCGCTCACACTTTATTGTTAGAAGCTGAAAAGAGATACGAAGCGCTTAAAGGTCTAATCTAAGCATTTAGTTTGTATTAATCACAGAGTAGCTTTCGCTATTCTGTGATTTTAAATTTAGTCCAATTCCCTCAGTTTTATTCTGCCATCCTCAAGTTTCACCGCAAACATTTCTATATTTTCATAAGCAGGCGCACACTTTACTTCCCCAGTCTTAATACAAAACCTTGCGCCGTGACGCGGACAAACAATTTCATCGCCCTCAATAGTTCCACTCGCAATTTCAGCACCATCATGCGTACAAACATCTTCTAACGCATAGAAACCGTCTTCTAATTTAAAAATAACCACATCCACACCATCGGCATCAACAACAAGATGCTCCCCTACTGCCAAAGCATTCTCTGCCGCTACATCAATCCAATCCGTCATTTTTTAACCTTTTAAATACACATCATAACGTAATAATTTACTACCAAAACTAACCGACGGTTTACCGCCTAATGGCTCGGCATGGTCGGGACATTTCACCACGACCTTTTTCGTCGCGACTGAAAAGGCCGCATCAAATAAGCGCTCACTGTCTAAATCATCGCCTAATAAATCTCGTAAAATTAACATGGATTTTTTAGGTAAAGCTGATTTTTTTCGCTTAGGCGGAAACATGGGATCAATATAAACACATTCAGGTGCATCTTCCAGCGATGCTAATACATCAATCGCGTTACCCGCTAATAATTTAGGGGAAGATAAGTTTAATCGCTGCATCCAACCGACTTGCTCTAAGCGTTTAAAAGCATCCTCCAATAAGGCCAGCATAATCGGTGATCGCTCAACACAGCGTAAATCATAGCCCATACGAAAAATATGCAAGCTATCTTGCGCCCAGCCGGTTGTCGCATCAACAACGGTTTTGGTTTTTCTGCCAATCGCTTGTGCTAAAGCGCCTTCTTTTGGTGCTGGCCAAGAGCGCTGCTCACCATTTCTAGGACGAATATCAACACTTAATCCGCCTTTTTTTAGCAGGTCTTTGTCGATTAATTTTAATTCGCCATCACGCCATGTTAAAAAAAAATCTTCTGCGGTTTTTGTATTGACCGATTCATATAGGGGCACGGCTAATTGATCAGCAAACGCTTGCGCAATTGCCAAGGGTATTGCTTCGCTTTTTAAAACCGCTAATTTTCCTGAATACTGATACATGAAGCTATTTTATTCAGTCGAAATGGCTTCTTGCTCATTCTTTAAGGCCGCATCCAACGTATGCCACGCTAAAGTTGCACATTTAACACGTGCTGGGTATTCACGTACACCGGCTAACACCGCTAATTTCCCCACCGCCTCTAAATCAATCTCTTCTTCTTTACCGGTGGTCATAGCGTGAAACTTAGCAAATAGT
>DAOUSK010000027.1 GCA_030627265.1 Methylococcaceae bacterium | reverse complement strand
TATTTTGCGGCATTATTTACGCGATTATTATGCCGCAACTCTCGAGTTTTTTCGGTTTAGGCATGGTGATATTTATAGCGACATTTCTTATTTGTTATCTCTATTCCAGCCCACAACAGGGCATGGGGAGAGCGGCGGGATTAGCCGTTTTTGTGACCATGATCGGTGTTAATAACCAACAAACTTATAATGTTCTTTCCGTCTTTAATACTGGATTGGTATTTGTGGAAATGTTTATTATTTTAGTCATTACCGCGCATATTCCTTTTTCTGCACGTCCTGAACGTGCATTGACGCGTTTACTGAGTCGGTTCTTTCGTAGCAGTGGCTATTTAATAGCTAGTTTGTCGATTGAACAACAGCACCCACTTTCTTTTTGGGAAAGGAAGCGTAAAGCGTTTCATCTTCAAGAGCTTAAAACCCTACCGAATAAAATAAAAAATAGGAGTCAATTGCTTAATCCAAAGCAATTACAGGGCGTTTCAATTCAGCAAATACAAACGATTATCAGCCAGTTACAGAGGGTACATATCCGTCTAAAGATTTTACTTGAAGCGCGTACACAACCCCAAGATCAGTTATTAGCAAGTGCGTTGCAGACAGATAGCCAAGCATGGAATCAGTGTATGTTAGAAGCCTCACAAACCTTAGCCAAGCATTCTGTTATTGAAACTCAGCGTGACTTTCAAACTCAACTAATGGATATAACAGTCGACCTAGAATCTGATATAGAAACACTATTAAACGAGATGGAAAGTGAGCAACTGAATGAGAGGGATGAAGAAAATTTTTACCGATTACTCGGTGCTTATCACGGCGCTTCCAACGCTTTACTGGACTATTCTGACCATGCCCAATTAATTAACTGGGCTAAATGGCAGGAAACACGATTTTGATGACCCGCTAGAGAATGCTATGACTCAAATGCCTTATGAATTTGCTATCGGTGGTGTGTATTTTCCACCCTTATTGATTGCTACGTTGCTTGGCTTTGCTGCCGCTTTGATGACAGCTAATTTACTCAATCGGTACCGCTTGAGTAAATACTTTTTTTATCCACAGTTAGTGTTTATCGCACTGATTGTTATTTATACCGTTATTTTCGGAACTTTTGTTATTAAGGGCTAACACATGACACGCTACCTGAAATACCTGCCGACACTTATTATTGTATGTGTGGCAATTGCTGTGGTATCGCTAAAATACTGGGACTACATCACTAATCCATGGACTAGAAATGGGCAAGTGATGTCTTATGTAATTCAAATAACACCGCGTGTAACGGGGCCGATTATTCATTTGCCAATCAAAGACAACCAGCTTGTTAAGGCTGGGGAATTATTGTTTGCAATTGACCCCAGCACCTTTAAGGCAAGCCTAGGTAAGGCGCGTGCCAATTATGACAAAACACTAGATGACATAGCAGCATTAGGGAAACAAGTTGATGCGGCTAAAGCGGGAGTTGCTCAAGCTAAATCTGCTATTTCTGGAGTGAGGGCAGCTATTAATGCAGATATTTCCCAACTTGCAGAGGCAAAATTAAGACTTCAGCGTAACCAAGCGTTACTGGCTACCGGTGCGACATCTAAGCAACATTATGATGATTTAAAGATGCAATATGATGTTGCTCAAGCCAACAAACAGCAATCTAACGCAGCACTACTCACGGCGCAAAGTGCTTTTTTACAGACGCAGGCAAACCTTGCTCAGGCACAGGCAAATCTAGGTGCGCCAGGTGCGGATAATGCACGTTTGCGCGTTGCAAAAGCACAGCTTGAACAGGCACAGCTTAACCTTGACTATACCCGTGTATTAGCGCCGGTTGATAGCTATGTGACTAACTTGAGTTTGCAGTTAGGTAGTCAAGCCGTTGCCAATCAACCCACTCTCGCATTGGTTGATGCCAATGGTTTTTGGGTCTACGCCTATTTTCGCGAAACATTGGTTGGCAACATGCGTGCAGGCGACTCAGCCTTAGTTACTTTGATGGGTTATCCAGAGTCTCCCATCAGCGGTAAGGTCGATAGTTTGGGACGGGGTATCGCGCAGTCTGATGGCAGCACGGGGTATAACTTATTACCTAATGTCAGCCCAACTTTTGAGTGGATTCGATTAGCTCAGCGTATTCCAGTAAGAATACATTTAGATAAGCTTCCAGAGGGAGTGGAACTAAGAATTGGAGCGACTGCTTCGGTATTGGTGAGGACAGGTGAGTGATTACCCTGCTATACATAATACCTTCACAACCTCAAAGCGTGGGAATAAAATTTAAGACTACCCACTTAAGGCAGGACAAGCACCAGACAACCTTATTATACCAATCCCAATAAATACACACTTAAGCCCTATTGCATGATTATTTTAATATTTGCGTCAGATTTCCCGTAGGATGGATAGAGCGTATTTTTGCGAAACCCATAATCATTATACGTAGAGTTGATGATGGGTTTCACTGCGCACCTAAAAAGCAGGTGCTACGACCTACCCATCCTACGAAAAAATTTGATATCACAAAGGCTTATAACAGTCATAACTTATTGGGGCTGGTATTACAACACTGAGCATAAAAGTAGATTGTGGTTGCCCCTACGATAAAATCATTAGTTTAATAACGATGATGAAAATCGTGAGAACGAAAATTTAATATTTAATAGGAAAAAAATATGAGTATCTTTTTAAGTCTTGATCAACAAAGTTTAGACAAATTTAATGCAAAGGCCAAACCCACAGGTATTGCGATGATTGTTATCGGTGTCGTTGGTATTATTTTTCCCATGCTAATGAGCTGGACACTTAATTTCTTTGTCAGCAGTCTTTTTTCTGTGAGTGCTATTGTCCTTGCCTATTCAGCTTTTTCCTGTAAAACACAGACTTTAATGATGTGGATTAAGCCTTTTATTCTGTTTGTACTTTCTTTATTAATCCTATTCCACCCTGCTGTAGTTATTTCTACTTTAGGTTTGATTCTTGCATTCTATTTTTTAATGGATGGCTTTGCGGGTATTGCTTTATCTGTTGAAATGAAACCCGCTAAAGGCTGGTTTTTTATGTTACTGAATGGTCTATTATCACTAGTGTTAGGCGGAATTGTTCTGGTCGGTTGGCCATTAAGTTCCTTATGGCTAGTCGGTATGTTAATTGGTATGAGTTTTGTATTTGACGGAGTAGCATTGATTGCCATTGCAGGAAATATCAAACCTGTTAGATAAACTCATTAATGAGTGAATAACAATAGGTTTATACTTAAATTCTGGTGCTTATTATTTTACGATTTTTTGCGAAGCCCATCACTTTATACGTGAGATTGATGGGTTTTACTGCACACCGAAAAAACCAGGTGTTACGCTCTACTCACCTTACAAAAAAGTGTGTTGCATCCCTACAGAAAAATGTTGATGTGCAAATGTAACAAAATATTTAAAGAGATAGGACGTTTCTCTCTGGCTACCCATTTAAGCTAAAACAAAATATACAAGGGTGGGCAAAGAGATTTATCCCTGCTCATCAATGATAATAAACAAAAAAGGTATGCAAATGGCAACATCAAAACGTATAGCCGCTATCGATTGGATGCGTGGCTTTGTCATGATTATAATGGTACTTGACCATGCATCAATGGCATACGATAAAAATCATATTTCTACCGACTCTGCAGCAACCTATTTAAAAGGGACTGCCTTACCAGAGTTTGAATTTTTCACTCGTTGGATAAGCCATCTTTGTGCCCCCGTATTTGTATTCCTTGCCGGCACAGCTTTAGCCATCAGTGTCGAGCGTAAACTGAGCAAAGGATTCGATAGCAGAAAAATTGATACGGATATTCTATTCCGAGGGGCTTTCATCGCGTTACTTGATCCAACTATTATTTCATTCTTCTCTGGAAGGATGACTATACAAGTCTTATATGCCATAGGTGTCTCTATGATATGCATGGTATTGTTCAGACGGCTATCTAGTACGGCTTTATTAATACTAGCATTTTCATGGATAGGGTTTGGAGGACTAATAACGGCTCAAGTTTGGCCACCTCAGGATAACCCAGACTCAATTATAGCCGCGCTTCTTGTTTCAACTTACTCGTCCCCTGAGTTAGTTATTAAATACCCTTTATTGCCTTGGTTAGTGATGATGATTTTGGGTTGGGTATTTGGCCGCTATCTATTGAATTTCAACGAAGGTAAAACTCGTATTGGCCCCGTTACATTGTTAATGCTATTGGGAACTTTTTCATTAATCGCATTTGCCATAATTCGATATAACAACGACTACGGCAACCTATTTTTATACCGTGAAGATCATAGCTGGCAACAATGGTTACATGTGAGTAAATATCCTCCCGCTGCTGCCTATACATTTTTAGAACTTGGGCTAATGTCTGTTATCCTCGCTATTATGATGATAATAGAGCGAATTGTAGGTGTCCGTCCTAATGGGGTTTTATTGGTGTTTGGGCAAACGTCGATGATTTTTTATCTAATTCATCGCTTAATATTTGAAGGGACTGCCACCTATGGAGGATTAAGACATTTCGCCGACATTAATCTCACTTACGCCATAACCTTTAGCATGCTTGTTCTACTTTACCCATTTTGTTTTTGGTATCGTAGTTTCAAAGTGAAACATGCACAATCAATTTGGCTGCGCTATTTATAATCTGATATTTCATAACGGGGTTAAATAACTAAAAGACCAACCTGTTTCTAGCTACCTCTTAATTCCTTTATATACGCTGGATACAGGAAAATATCGATTTTAAAATCAATGCCAAGAAGTTCATGTTTTTAAATATCAGAAAACACCTCATGCAAATAGAAAGTTGGTTATACCAATCCCAATAAATAATCACTGTAATATTCGTCATTCCCGAAGTCTTTAATCGGGAATCCATGTGACCACTAATATTTCATGCGTTTACATTAATTACAGCTTAGCTCCAAACTTTATGGATGAAAAACATCCGAACCGCGTTTTATTTCCCAATTTTTATACTTCATGCAGTTGTTTCGGCTTCTTACATTGTGGTTTTCAACACTTCTTCTAGCAAGGTACTCATTTGAATTACTAGCAGCAGCGTTGCCATAATTAGATACGGATATGTTTATGCCTGTGGATTTATCTGGTACATATACTTTTTGTCCTACTGTTTGACATATCATTAAATCTTTATAAAATTCTTGGTAAGTAGCGTTAGGCTTAGTGAACCCTCTTGCTCCACAGCCAGTAAGTATAATCATGCTTAATATCAGTGCTAAATATGTCATTGCCATCCCTTATTAAGTAGATGTTAAATACCTTATTTTTTCTTTCCATCAAAGGTCTTTTTTTATTATTACCTTCGGTATCACGTTTTGATAATGCTTTCTCAAGTAATAATTTAGCTCGTTTCGGGATAGGTGCATTGTTACAGGTTTCCCCAATCACTTATATAACGAAGCCAAAAATCAGTCTCCTCTTCCAGTTTCGTCATTTGCTTACCTATATTTTCTAATGCGAGGTTTAGTCTATCTAAATCCTTAAATAGTTTCTTGACTAAACACGCTATTCTATTCATCGTATTTTATTTGTGAGTAAAAATGAGGTATTCAACGAAAAAAATAGGCTAATTTGATAATGGCACTGACTAATTACGCAGCGCGTAGATTGGGCTGAGGAACGAAGCCCAACACACCTAACCAGCAAATTCAATTGACCATAAAAAGCGGCTAGTGATTTGGTCGTTATGTGTTTAGTAGTGATAACGCAATTGAGCAATCAAAATTTTATCATCCGTTACTTTATATACAATTCGGTGTTCGTCATTGATGCGTCTTGACCAAAAACTAGATAAAGCATGTTTTAAAGGCTCAGGCTTGCCAATTCCTTCAAAAGGATTTCGTTGAATCTCCTTAATCAGTAAATTAATTCTTTTTACCATAGCTTTATCTGTTTTTTGCCAGTAAAGGTAGCTATCCCATGCTTTAGGAGCAAAAATAAGGTTCATTCAAGTAGTTCTCGTTCAATACCTTTGCCTGACTCAAGTGATGCAATTGAATCAAGTAAATTTCGGGCATTAGCTGGGGAACGGAGTAAATAGGCTGTTTCCTCCATAGCTTGATAATCCTCTAAAGAAAGCATAACGACAGGAGACTCACGTTTTCTGGTAATGATTATTGGAGCATGATCATTACAAACCTGTTCCATCGTTTTTGATAAGTTTGCGCGAACGGCAGTATAACTTATAGCATCCATAAAAAACCTCGTTATTAATAAGTACAGATAAATGTACATATAGTATAATCACACATAACAAAAAAATCCAGCTAACTATTGAGTTTTCAACGGTCAATTTTTATTAAGGTTAGTGCTATCCCAGGGGTCACCGAACATCTGCCATCGGCATCTGATTTAGTCGTTATACCAATCCCAATAAATAATCACTGTAATATTCATCATTCCCGAGGTCTACCCAGTCAAGCGTGGGCACAAGCTTAATCGGGAATCCATGCGCACACTATAGATTCCTGCTAAAAGCATAGGGTGACGGTTTTTCTTGGGTATATGAGTTTAAGTGTAAATATATTGGAATTGGTATTACTTTCTTAACGGATCAAGAAGATGCTTCAGGCCATTGTGATCCAGCTCTTGCATTAGTGCTAATAACTGCCCTAATTCACCGGATGGAAACCCCTCTCGCGCAAACCAATTAAGATAATTCCCTGGTAAATCTGCGATGATTCGACCTTTGTATTTTCCATAGGGCATGGGAAATTTCACCAGTTTTTTTAAGTTTTCGGCATTCATTAGTTAAAATAGGCTCGTAAATATTGATTGGGCATCTTCATCTTTTTTACTCTAAAAATCATTTTGTGTGACAACTTATCATGCATTGCTTTTTCACTATTCGTCTATTCTATAAGGCAAGTGACAATTTATTAAAAAATGCCTGACAACATACCCAGTACTCCGCCCTCCCGCATCCGTTTTAACTAAACAAGCCACCTCATTTCGGCCAATCGTGTTGCTGCCAAATCCACATTGTCATAACCTTATCGTGAGTCAAATAACTACTTTATTCTACTCACCTAATGAGCCGAATACTAAATTCATCAATCATCCATTTTTCTTTATCGATAAACCATGACCCTGAAATAATGCTATCAATAACTCAGAAGTCATCGCCATTAACAGTAAAATTGCACTTTCCGTATAGCCTAATAATTACTATTAGGGAGGGACTTTTCACTGAATAACTGCCCTTAGGCTTGGTATAACGAGTCTATCCACCATTGATAAAGCTGTGGGAAGTCTTAGTTCTTTTTGGGGATAACTAAAATCATAGCAATGTTACTCACAGGTATTTATTACCGTTAGATGACAGTTACTCACATTTTCTGTGGATAACGCTGTGTATTGTTTTTGAGTAACTTGCTCAACCCTCTACTAACAAAGGCTAAGCATTAGATCGTACAAACTTTGTACAGCTCATAGTAAAACATGAATTCAGTGCTAATAAAGTTACTGATGTTACGCAAAAGTATGAAAGTGTCTATTGCGCTTCCCCAGGTGTCGTGTTCTATTCCCTTAAACCTTCAATTGCCGTGTAACATGAGTGATTAATAGGGAGTAAAGAGCAAAAAGAATCCGTAGCCCGTATGAAGCTTGCGTAATACGGGGGATTCGATGCGCTGTTTATCCCGTATTACGTGCCTCCATACGGGCTACGGTTCTGTGAAAGTATTACTCGTAGGTTGGGCTGAAGCATGAAGCCCAACAATTGAGACCAGATAAGTCATTGATTGTTGTGACTTCATGCTTCAGCCACAACCTACGAAACCTGTTTTTTATGGTTATTATTGAATACTTTCACAGTCTATTTAGACCCGAAAGGTACGCAATGCGTACCCTACTCTCATGCCCCATTTTAAGTGTGTAGCCAAGCAGGCTAAAGACCTGCACGCTCTGATTCCAACACAGCAATAACTGATTGGGTATCAGGGCGAACTTTACGCCACAAATAAAACGCCTCAGCAGCTTGCTCGACTAACATGCCCAAACCATCTAAATTTTTATCTGCGCCCTGCTCTTCTGCCCAACGCACAAAGGCAGTTGGCTCGTTCGCGTAGGCTAAATCATAGCAGCTGCCATTTGCAGCTAACAAACCTTCCGCTAATGGCGGCAAATCGCCACTTAAGCTTGCTGAGGTTGCATTTAAAATCAAATCAAATGATTGCCCTGCTAAGTCCTCATAGCTGCTCGCTGTTATTTTGCCTTTATGGCTAAATTCCTGCGCTAAGGTTTCTGCTTTAGAAACGGTGCGATTAGCTATCACTATTTCACTTGGCGATTCTTCTTGTAATGGCAGAATAATACCTCGGCTTGCGCCACCTGCACCTAAAATAAGAATACGTTTTTGTTTAATCAGCACCTTATTATTGGCCATTAAATCACTGACCAAACCTATGCCATCGGTATTATCACCCAAAATGCTGCCATCTTCTTGCAGCACCAAAGTATTAACCGCTTTACTTAGTTTTGCGCGTTCCGTTAGTGTATCGGCATATTGCCACGCGAGTTCTTTGTGTGGCACAGTACAATTTAAGCCTTTTCCACCCGCTAAAAAGAAATCTTTAACCGCGCTTTCAAAATTATCAGCTGGTACTAAATGAGCGGTATATTCCAATTCTTGCTGCGTCTCTTGTGCAAATAAAGTGTGAATACGGGGGGATTTACTATGTTTAATCGGTGATCCAAAAACAGCATATTGATCCATTATTTTTGCTCCTTTAACCATTGCGCAACGACCTTAGCGTAATACGTTAAAACCGCATCACTACCGGCACGTTTAAAAGATAATAAAGATTCTAGCACCACTTGTTTTTCATCTAACCAACCATTTTGGCTTGCCGCTTTTAACATCGCATATTCGCCACTGACTTGATAAGCAAAAACAGGCACTGCAAACTCATCTTTTACCCGACGAATAATATCCAAGTACGGCATACCAGGCTTCACCATCACCATATCAGCACCTTCTTGCAAATCTAAGGCAACTTCACGTAAAGCTTCATCTGAATTAGCAGGATCCATTTGGTAGCTGTATTTATTCCCTTTACCTAAGTTACCTGCTGAGCCAACCGCATCCCTAAAAGGTCCGTAAAAGCTAGAGGCATATTTAGCTGAATAGGCCAAAATCAAGGTATTGATATGCCCTGCTGACTCCAACGCATCACGAATTTCGCCAATACGCCCATCCATCATATCGGAAGGAGCAACCACATCTGCACCTGCTGCGGCATGAGATAGCGCTTGTTTGACTAAAACCTCTACCGTTTCATCATTAACAACATACCCCACTTCATTAGTTAGGCCATCCTGTCCGTCTGAAGTAAAAGGATCTAATGCCACATCAGTCATCACACCCATTTCAGGACACGCTGCTTTTATGGCTCGTACTGCTCGCTGAGCTAAACCGTTTGGGTTATAAGCTTCCGCCGCATCATCTGATTTAGCACTATCGGGTGTTACAGGGAAAATAGCCATCATAGGGATGCCTAATGCATGACATTCCTTTGCTTCCTGTACTAATAAATCAATAGTTAAGCGCTGCACCCCAGGCATAGAGGAAATTGTTTCTGTTTTATTTTCTCCCTCGATAACAAATAAAGGATAAATTAAATCATGACTAGAAAGGGTATTTTCCGACATTAATTGTCTTGAAAATTGATGGTAACGCATTCGGCGCATTCGTGTTTTTGGAAAATTAATACTATTATTCATCATCTTTTATTTATAATGTTAATGCTGACAAGTGAGTCTATTGTACCTATAATTTATTTTTCTTTACGACAAGACCCTACTCAACTTTTCTTAAAATACGCGCACACAAACGGCACATAGTCATGATAAGTTTACTACCTCGTTACCTATTGATTTTCTTTTTAGTTTTTTCTAACGCTGCATTAAAAGCAGAGCAACAAGACTTACTCGCGCCACAGCGTGTGATTGAAAAAGCCTCTATTAAGCTTTTAGATCAGCTTAAAGACCCTTCTTTTGCACAAGATAAAAAACAAATTCGTGCTTATATAGACCAAGAAATATTCCCTCAAGTCGACACCATTCTTATGTCTGCACTGGTTTTAGGCAAGCATTGGCGCAAAGCCAGCAAAATGCAGCAAAGAGAATTTATTAGGGCATTTAAACAATTGCTGGTTAATACTTATGCGGCAACCTTTACCGAGCAATTCCATAACTGGACGATTCGCTACTTGCCTTTAAAACTAAAAGACAGCGATAAAAAAATACTCGTTAAAACGCGTATCTATCAAAAGGGAAAGCCTGATACACGCATTGATTATTCAATGGTATTACGTAAAGGCGAGTGGAAAATTTACGATATGACCGTCGAAGGAATTAGCTTAATTATCAGTAATCGTACAATTTTTGGAAAAATGATTAAAGGCTCAGGTTCTTTAGAAAAAGTGATTGAAGAGTTAACTGCAAAAAACAAAGCATCATCAAAGTCCCCTATCACTCAAGCACCTTAAACTTTTAAGACTAAAAGGTACGCAGTGCGTACCCTACAGTGCCGTTTCAGATTACAAAGTGCTAAAAAATTACAGCTGCAACCAATTCTGTGGTTTTAAATAATCATTATATAAAACCTCTTCAGGTGATCCCGCCTCTGGTTTCCAATCATATTTCCAATGGACAACAGGCGGCATGGACATCAAAATTGATTCTGTGCGCCCACCTGACTGCAGACCAAATAAAGTGCCACGATCAAACACCAAGTTAAACTCAACATAACGGCCTCGGCGATATAGCTGAAAATCGCGCTCACGTTCACCGTATTCAATATTTTTACGTTTCTGAACAATCGGCTGATACGCTTCAATATAACTTTCGCCAATACTTTGCATCAATGCAAAACTGTCTTCAAAGCCTGCTTCATTTAAATCATCAAAAAACAAACCGCCTACACCGCGTGTTTCATCTCTGTGTTTTAAATAAAAATACTCATCACACCATTTTTTGTAATTGTTATAAACATCTTCACCAAAAGGATCACATGCTGCTTTGGCCGTTTTATGCCAAGCAACCACATCTTCCTCAAAAGGATAAAAAGGTGTTAAATCAAAGCCTCCACCAAACCACCAAATAGGCTCTTCCCCTTCTTTTTCTGCAATAAAAAACCGCACATTGGCATGCGAGGTCGGCACATAAGGGTTGTGTGGGTGTATCACTAACGAAACCCCCATTGCCTGAAAATCACGCCCAGCTAATTCAGGGCGCTTTGCGGTTGCAGCCGGAGGTAAATTACAGCCAAACACATGAGAAAAATTCACCCCTGCTTGCTCAAAAACAGTGCCATTGGTTAAAACACGTGTACGCCCTGTTCCACCTTCCTCTCTATCCCATGCATCTTCTACAAAAACAGCACCGCCATCTTCATTTTCTAAACGCTGGCAAATATGCTCTTGTAAGCCTAATAAAAAAGTTTTTACGCGATCTATTTGTTCTTGTTTAATTGCTGTCATTTAATAGTATCCCTCTGAAATAAATGTTTTCTCGTATTTTTGCGTACAAAGTACCTTAATTTTAAGTAAAATTAACCGCTCAATGGTTAACTCTAGCAAAATGAACTCACAAAAAGATACTTTATACGCAAGCCCACTTGGTAATGTCGATGGGTTTAAGTTTGATAATAGCGTCGTTGACGTATTCCCCGATATGATACAGCGTTCCGTACCTGGGTACAGCGCTATTATTTCCGCAATTGGGCTACTCAGTAACCGCTTTGCTCAGGATAATAGCAACTGCTACGACCTTGGCTGTTCGTTAGGTGCTGCGACTTTATCTATGCGCCATAAGGTGACTGCTGAGCACTGTAAAATTATCGCTGTTGATAATTCCAGTGCCATGCTTGAGCGCTGCAAAAAAATTATCGACCGAGATACTGCCACACTGCCTGTTGATTTAATTTGCAGTGACATTCAAGACATCACCATTAAAAATGCTTCTGTTGTGGTACTAAACTTTACCTTACAGTTTATTCCATTAGCTGATCGTGATGCCTTCATTAAAAAAATATATGACGGTTTACTGCCCGGTGGACTATTAATTTTATCTGAAAAGCTGATGTTCACGAATGAGCGCCAGCAAGCCATACAAACAGAAATGCACCATAATTTTAAACGCGCCAATGGCTATAGCGATATGGAAGTAAGCCAAAAACGCGCCTCTTTAGAAGATGTGTTGATTCCAGAAACCTTTGAACAACACAAATTACGCTTGCAACAATCCGGCTTTGATAACACCGAAGTCTGGTTTCAATATTTTAACTTTGCCTCAATGATCGCTTTAAAATGATAAATTACCAACCGCTATACGATGAACTTATTGAGCTAAATGCCGAAGCTTGGGCAACACTATTACCCTCGCAAATTCAGCAAAAACTAAATCCAGAAGCACATGGTAATTTCAGCAAATGGAATGCGGCAGTCGAGCAATTACCACAACCCAACAACCCCAGCATTCAACTTGATGATTCAGGCTTTCATATCGGCCATCAAAATGAACTATCAGATGAAGAATTAGCAGCAATGGATTTGGGTTTAAAAAACCTCTTTCCGTGGCGCAAAGGCCCCTACCATTTATTCGATTTACATTTAGATACCGAGTGGCGCTCAGACTGGAAATGGGAGCGTATTAAAAACCATATTAGCCCCTTAAATAAACGCTTTGTTTTAGATGTCGGCTGTGGCAATGGTTATCATTGTTGGCGTATGCTGGGCGCGGGTGCGCGCATGGTCGTTGGCGTTGATCCCGTGCAATTACATGTACTGCAATTTCAAGCCATTCAGCGTTTATATGCAAAGCCTGCACCGGTCTTTGTTTTACCTTTAACCTTAGAAGAAATTCCTGAAAAAACGGCGATTTTTGACACGGTTTTTTCCATGGGCGTACTGTACCACCGCCGCTCGCCTATTGATCACTTAATGGATTTACGTAATCGCTTACGCCCGGGCGGAGAGCTAGTCTTAGAAACTTTAATTATTGAAGGCAAAAAAGGTGATGTGCTGGTGCCAGAAGGCCGTTATGCTCGCATGCGTAATGTTTGGTTTTTACCGAGCTGTGATACCTTAGTTAGCTGGATGACTCGCTGTGGATTTAAAAACATTCGTGTTGTTGATGTCAATCAAACCAGCTTAGATGAACAACGCGCCACACCGTGGATGACTTTTAATTCACTGAAAGATTTCTTAGACCCAGAGGATATTAACCTGACGATGGAAGGTTTGCCTGCTCCTAGGCGTGCCACTTTTATTGCGACGATTGATTGATTTGGCTACCAACTTAGACAGAGGCCAATTTATGTAGGGTATGCATTCACTGCCATTAAATTTAGGGGGGATTTGTTCTGGTACGCTGGCTTCAGCCTGCTATTTTCAGCTAGAAGCAGGCTGAAGCCAGCGTACCATGATGTATTATTCTTATCTTATGGAAGTAAGGGCATACATTGCAACCCTTATGATCCTAAAGGGTCGCAATGCGTACCCTATTCTCACATCCCGCCTTAAGTCTGTAGCTGTCAGGTTTCAATATCGCCCTTTTAAATTAGCAAGCCTCTCTAAACCCCAGTCCTTAGGATTAACACTCGCCTCTAATTCACTTTCTATCATCCCATCTAGCTCATTAAAAAAATTCAAGCCGGTTAATTCTTCAACTTTATCAATGCTAACAACATAGCGATCTAATGGCTCATTGCCTTTTACATTTTGTGGCATGACAAAAGCTAACACTAAAGGTACTTTTTTTATTCTTTCTAAAAGATAGATTTTATAAAATGCATCAGGAATCTCAACATTCCAAGCATTTTTTAATCGCTGAGTATTGGCATCAAAAATAGGCCCTGCCACCACCCAAAGTTTACCTTTCAACTGGGTAAAATGTTTAATTTCAACTTCTTCTAAGCGTTGCCATAACCTTTGATTAAGCTTTGGTTTTTGCGGCGTAATATTACTCATTAAAAAACTATTCAACTGAGCTTGTTTGCCATAAAGTGTGGATATTGCATAATTAGGCGCCATATGTCCCCGGTCATAACCACTGCCCTTATAGTCTGTTGCCTGAACTTGGTTAATACTACGCCAGTCAGATTGAAAGCCACGAGGTCGCTTATAATGCGCGGCATTCTTCTCAGGTTTTTTTAGCTGATAAGCGACCCAAAGAGGATTGCCCCGAATATCTGAATATCCCAACATAAAATTCGCATTCCGAAACACTCGGAACCAGCTAAAGGGTTGCTGCCACTCGGTTGCAATCGGCAACCCTTTAAACGCTTGTGCAGGTCGTGCAATTTGTACCTCATAGGCATAACCACCACCCACAACAATCAATAAAAATAACGAACTCAAAGGTTTGCGATATAACACTTTAACTGCGCTAAAAATTAAATAAGCAAAGGCTCTCTTCTTCCGTGCCATTGGCTGTTCTACTCCCTTAAAATCAACCCACTACTTTACCACCTATGCACCCTAAAAAATTAAAGTTTACTACTTATTGCAATCTATAGTTTATCGGCATAGTATCTAAATCAACGATTGATTCTATTCGAAAGGAACTTGCTATGAAACCGAAACTAACCCCAGAAATTGGCCTATGGTATAAAGATGACGAAAACGACCTTACCTTTAAGGTAGTTGCGATAGAAGAAAGTGATGAAAGCATTGAAGTGCAATATTTTAATGGTGATATAGGGGAGTTTGAGCAAGACAGTTGGTATAATTCTAAGATTAGCTTAATAGAGGCTCCTGAAGATTGGAGCGCGCCCTTTGGTGGTATTGATGCTGATGATTTAGGTTATTCCGACCCTGATACACATCAAGCCTACGACAAAGATATGCCTCTTAAAGATTATGAAGATTAGGATTTAGCAATATGAGAATGAGTTCAAAGGAATTTTTACAATGGAATGCAAAAAGCATCACTTTACTAGCCATGTCTGGCGCAGGAAAAACCACGCTTGCTAATAAACTTCCTAGGGATAAATGGTTCCACTATTCAGGTGATTACCGTATTGGTACAAAGTACTTAGGTGAGGCTATTTTAGATAATATTAAACGCCGAGCAATGGAGATGCCTTTTTTAAAAGACTTATTACGCTCCGACTCAATCTATATTGGCAATAATATATCCATTGATAACTTGGCCCCTGTTTCTAGTTTTTTAGGCAAAGTAGGCAATAATGATTTAGGTGGCTTAGATTTAGCCGAATTTAAACGCCGTCAAAAATTGCATTATCATGCTGAAGTTGCCGCTATGCTAGATATTGATGATTTTATTGATAAAGCAGAAAGCATTTACGGTTATAAGCACTTTATTAATGATGCCGGTGGTAGCGTTTGTGAATTAGATAATGAAAATGTCTTAGCGCATCTTGCCAAGCATAGCTTAATCATTTATATAAAAACCTCTGAAGAACAGAACCAACTGATTATTAATCGCGCCAAAAGCTCACCTAAACCACTGTATTATCGTGAACAATTTTTAGATGAGCAGCTAAAAGAATTTATGCGCGAGAAGGGCTATCACGATACCTACCACATTCCACCGGATGATTTCGTTAACTGGGTCTTTCCTCGTTTGTTTGCATCTCGTCTACCTCGTTACCAAGCTATTGCCGACCAGTATGGTTACACCTTAGATGCTACCGAAGTTGCTAACGTCGCTGATGAAAATGAGTTTATGCAACTCATTGCCACGGCAATAGACCAACAAACAAACTAAGCCTTATGCCATTAGTTGCTCATACCCAGTTACCCACTTTTGTTCGTTTGCAAGAAGAAGGCGAAGATATACTCAATGCTAGCCGCGCATCACAGCAGGTCATTCGAGAACTCCATATTGGCTTCCTTAATATGATGCCTGATGCCGCATTAGAAGCAACAGAACGGCAGTTTTTTCGATTAGTCGGTGCATGCAATCAAATTGCACAATTTCATATCCACCCTTTTACTCTGACGGGACTTCCTCGAAGCGATTCAGCGCAAGCCCATATCGACCAATACTACGAGACCTTTGAGCAACTTAAAAAAGACGGCTTAGACGCACTGATTATCAGCGGTGCAAACGTGACTCATCAACACTTACAGGATGAACCTTTTTGGCAACCCCTCACGGAAGTTTTTGAATGGGCGCAAGAAAATGTCACCTCCACCTTATGCTCTTGCTTAGCCTCCCATGCCTTTATTCAGTATTTTTATAGCTTAGAAAGAACCCGCCTTCCTGAAAAGCGCTGGGGAGTTTATGCACATAACATTATCGATAGAAAACACCCCCTCGTTGCTGAAATTAATACCCGTTTTGATGTCCCTCATTCACGCTTTAATAATCTAGCTGAAAAAGATTTACAAGCCTTAGGAATTCACATCTTAGTGACTAGCCAAGAAGCAGGCGTACACCTTGCTGTTAGTCCAGATGGTTTCCGTGCCGTGCTTTTTCAAGGGCATCCCGAATATGATGCTATCAGTTTAATGAAGGAGTACAAACGTGAGGTGTTACGCTTTCTGAATAAAGAAATTGATGATTACCCTCCGCTACCCATGCATTACTTTAGCTCTGAAGCGCAAGCTATTTTTAACCGCTATAAAGAAGAGGTACTCTTAGCCTTTGCTCAAAAAATAACCCCACCTAACTTCCCTGAAGAAGATATTCTCGAACTACTCGATAATACTTGGCGAGATACCGCTAAAGCCGTCTTTAACAATTGGCTAGGCAAGGTGTACCAAATAACCAATCAAGATAGACGATTACCTTTTATGGATGACATTGATTCAGAAAACCCATTAGCATTGAGTTAAGCAAGTTGATATAGAAAGCACTGCGCACCGATAAACTCTTCTTTATAGCTAAATCATAAGGTTTGGGTATGAGTAGAGGCTACCACTCTTTCTTATGTATTAACCTCGCAAAATATAACAAGTATAAAAAGCAACTCTCATTCGATCATTACTTTTTATACCTGTAGAATGCAAAAAATTTTAACTTTCTTTATGTACGTGTACATCCATTTGAGGATAAGGAATATTCAGCCCTTCCTGAGGGAATGTTTTGTAAACATTTTCATTCATTGCAAAATAGACACCCCAATAATCAGCCGCATCAACCCAAGCTCTCACTGTAAAGTTAACTGAGCTATCAGCTAATTCAGACACAGCAATAAAAACATCCGGATCTTTTAAAATTCTAGCGTCAGCTTCGCATAAGTTTTTAATAACTTGCCTTGCCTTATCTACATCATCACCGTATCCGATACCAATAGTCCAATCAACACGACGCTTTTCTTCCGTTGAAAAATTAATCATTGTTCCTGTTGAAAGCCCACCGTTTGGAATAATAATCGTTTTATTGTCAGGGCTTTTTAAAATAGTATTGAAAATATGTATTTCACTAACCGAACCAATAAAACCCTGAGCTTCAAGTACATCACCCACTTTAAAAGGCTTGAAGATTAGTAACATCACTCCACCCGCAAAGTTTTGTAAGGTACCAGAAAGTGCCATACCAACAGCTAAGCCTGCCGCAGCTAAAATAGCAATAAAGGAGGTCATTTCAATACCCAGCATACCGAGCACACTAATGACTAGCATTATTTTAAGCAACGACCCTATTAAGCTTTTTAGAAAGGGCTGAAGTGTTACATCAACATTGCCTTTATTCATGCCTTTACCGACACCTTTTATTAGTGCCTTAATAAGCCAGCCACCAATAACCCATACGGCTAGAGCGCCTAAAATTTTAGGTCCATATTCTGTGGCAATCGTTGCTGTTTTCGCTAAAACAGCATTAGTATCGAACGTTTCTAAATTCATATTATAAATATCCTTTGTACATGTTTAAAAAATAATTCTGAGTATGAGTAATCCCAATAAATACTGACTGTTATAAACCTTTTTGATATTGCATTTATTTCACTTCTTCGTAAGATGAGTAGAGCACAGCACCTGTTTTTTAGGTGCGAAGTGAAACCTATCATCAACTCTACGTATAGTGTGATGGGTTTCGCAAAAAGACGTTCTACCCATCCTACGGAAAATCTAGCACAGGTAGTAAAGTAATCACCCAGCAGGATTTAAGTGTTTATTTATTGGGATTATATAATTACACGAGGTAATTTTTTATCTAAAAAAGCCAGCACTTCACAAGCTAGAATTTTCGCCATTAATCTTAACCTATTTATACCTAAGGTTTTCAGGTTTTCTTTATGTATGCACTCCAAAAACTCGGGATCAATTCTTTTATTAACCAATAATCCCCCTACATCACTACCCAGCTAATCGATACATCATAATTTTTAAAAATTCACTCATTTTATGAGTCGCTCCTTGTAATCGCCTACTTTTTCTAGTGTTGTCAGCTTAGGCTCATTTTATATTGCGATACTGCGCTGTTTTCAGCCCCCATGTCATATTAGGGAGGCTATTCCTTGACGAAAGCTTACTTTTAAGATATTTTGGATAGATTTTTTATTAATTAAAACACCAATTTAATCGTTAAGATAATTGATCGCGTGTTTTAATTTTTTGAGTGGTTCAAGTTAGATTTGCATTAAAGCTATCTAACAAAAAAACCCTCGGTTTTTATAGAGGAAGTAAGAGTGGAACTCAGTGGCGGACAGATAGTCGTTCAGTGCCTTAAAGATGAAGGCGTAGAATTTCTTTTTGGGTATCCAGGTGGTGCCGTATTGCATTTATATGATGCAATTTTTCATCAAGAAGATGTCAAACATATTTTAGTCAGACATGAGCAAGCTGCAACCCATGCAGCCGATGCTTATGCGCGCGCAACAGGTAAAGCAGGTGTTGTATTAGTCACATCAGGCCCTGGTGCGACCAATGCTGTCACAGGAATTGCGACGGCTTATTTAGACTCTATTCCAATGGTCGTTATTTCAGGCCAAGTACCGACTGCCGTTATTGGTAGCGATGCATTCCAAGAAGTGGATATGGTTGGAATTACTCGCCCTTGTGTAAAGCATAATTTCCTTGTTAAAGATGTCAATGATATTGCAGAAACGATGAAAAAAGCGTTTCATGTTGCAACAACTGGCCGTCCAGGCCCAGTTGTGGTTGATATCCCAAAGGACATTACCGACCCTAACATTAAAATACCGTACATCTACCCTGATGCAGTTGTTATGCGCTCATATAACCCTGAGCCACAAGCTGACCCTGAAAAAATCAAAGAAGCCGTTGATTTAATATTGACTGCTAAACGCCCGGTTATTTACTCCGGTGGCGGCGTTGTTTTAGGTGAAGGCAGTGCGGAATTAATAGAATTTACTCAGTTATTAGGTTTTCCTATTACTCAGACTTTAATGGGGCTAGGTGCCTACCCTGCAACCGATAAACAATCCATTGGAATGTTAGGTATGCATGGGACTTACGAGTCTAATTTAAGCATGCACGAAAGCGATGTCATTATTGCTATTGGCGTACGTTTTGATGACCGTGTAACAGGGAAATTGGCTGAATTTTGCCCTAATGCAAAAATCATCCACATTGATATTGATCCTGCATCAATTTCTAAAACGGTGAAAGTTGATATTGCCATCGTAGGCAGTGTTAAGCCCGTTTTAACTGCAATGCTGCAATTAATTAAAGCGCATCCAGAAAAAAATTCAGCGGATGATTTAGCTCACTGGTGGAGCAGAATAGAACAATGGCGTTCTGTTAATTGCTTAGAGTTTGATCGCACGACAGATCAAATCAAACCTCAAGCGGTAGTAGAAGAAGTTTATAGAATCACTAAAGGTAACGCCTATGTCACTTCAGATGTAGGTCAACACCAAATGTATGCCGCGCAATTTTATCACTTTGATAAACCGCGCCGCTGGATTAACTCAGGTGGCTTAGGCACAATGGGCTTTGGTTTACCCGCTGCTATTGGTGTTAAGCTAGCTTTCCCTGATCAAGAGGTTGTTTGTATTACCGGTGAAGCCAGTATTCAAATGTGCATCCAAGAACTAGCGACTGCGCTTCAATACGAAACACCAGTAAAAATCATTAACTTAAATAACCGCTATATGGGCATGGTGCGCCAATGGCAGGAATTTAGTTACGAAAGTCGTTACTCGCACTCTTATATGGATGCCATTCCTGATTTTGTAAAATTAGCAGAAGCTTATGGTCATGTCGGTATTCGCGTGGAACGCCCTGAAGATTTGAATGATGCATTAGAAAAAGCTTTCGCATTAAAAGATCGCACCGTTTTTGTTGATGTACTGACCGATAGAACAGAAAATGTTTATCCTATGATTGAGTCAGGTAAAGGCCATCAAGATATGACTTTACGTATTGCCCCAGGAACACCCGTTGATAGAGAGTTAGCATAATGAGACATATTATTTCTATCTTGATAGAAAATGAAGCAGGCGCACTATCCCGTGTCGCTGGCTTATTTTCGGCACGCGGATACAATATTGAATCTTTAACTGTCGCGCCAACAGAAGATGAGACACTTTCTCGTATGACGGTTGTGACTCGCGGTAGTGAAGAAGTGATTGAGCAAATCACTAAGCAACTCAACAAATTGATTGATGTGGTTAAGCTGATTGATTTAGCCATTATTCCACACGTAGAGCGTGAATTAATGCTGGTTAAAGTGGCCATTAACTTAGAATCTCGTGAAGAGACTAAACGTTTAGTGGATATTTTCCGCGGAAAAATCATTGATGTCACCAGTAACAGCTATGTTGTTGAAATGACAGGATCTTCAGATAAACTGGATGCTTTCATTGCAGCACTAGATACAAAATGTATTATTGAAACCGTTCGCTCAGGCCCGACAAGCATGTCGCGCGGCGTGAATGGTTTACACCTATAAATCCCTTAAATTCAAAAGAAACAGGAAAACAGATGCAAGTTTATTACGATAAAGACGCAGACCTTAATATTATTAAAGGTAAAAAAGTCGCTATTATTGGTTACGGTTCACAAGGCCATGCACATGCAAACAACCTACAAGATTCAGGGGTTGATGTTGTGGTTGGTTTACGTGCAAACTCTAGCTCTGTTGCTAAAGCAGAAGCTCATGGTTTAAAAGTAACTGAAGTTGCAGCAGCCGTTGCTAGCGCAGATATTGTTATGCTTCTTACGCCTGATGAATTCCAATCTCAACTTTACAAAGAAGAGATTGAGCCTAATATCAAACAAGGTGCTGCTTTAGCCTTTGCTCATGGTTTTGCAATTCTTTACAATCAAGTAAATCCTCGCGCTGACTTAGATGTGATCATGATCGCACCTAAAGCACCAGGACATACAGTACGTTCTGAGTTTACTCGTGGCGGCGGCGTTCCTGATTTAATCGCTATTCACCAAGATG
>DAOUSK010000093.1 GCA_030627265.1 Methylococcaceae bacterium | reverse complement strand
GTTTAGCTGGGAAAATGGGTGCCTCTTTTGCGCAAACATTGGGCACAGTAGGGCAAAAATTACTTTTACAGTAGCTTAGCTGTAAAGGTAGATGAGTTTCCTTTCTTTACAATTTGTTATTTAAATAAAAAAACGAGGGTTATCAGTGGATATAGCTTCTTTAGTTGGATTCCTTCTAGGTATTGGGATTATTGTTGCCGCGATTGCTACCGGTGGTGATGTTATGCTTTTTGTTAATGCGCCATCACTTTTGATTGTTATTGGTGGAACATTTGGCGTGACATTAATGCGTATTCCTATTTCTGGGTTTTTGCGCTCATTCGGTATTTTAGGCAAAGCCTTTATGAATAAAGCCGATGATCCGGCGATTTTAATAGAGGATTCAGTACGCCTAGCCGATGTTGCCAGAAAAAATGGCTTATTAGCACTAGAAGGTGAGGAAATTAATAATGAGTTTATGAAAAAGGGGATCGGGCTATGTGTTGATGGCCATGAGCCTGCGTTTGTTGGCAAAATGTTACGTCAAGACATAGATCAAATGGTACAGCGAAATGAATCAGGCCAAGATATGTGGAAAGGGGTTGGAGATTTAGCGCCAGCGATGGGCATGATTGGAACCCTAGTTGGGCTGGTACAAATGTTAGCCAATATGTCTGACCCGGCGAGTATTGGCCCAGCAATGGCTGTTGCTTTATTGACCACTTTATATGGTGCAATGGTTGCTAACTGTTTCGCGTTACCGATGGTTGATAAACTCGCTTATGTTTTGATGGAAGAAAAAACCAATAAAGAGTTAATTTTAGAGACTATTTCTGGCATACAAGAGGGTATGAATCCTAAGGTTCTTGAATCATTATTAGAATCCTACTTAGCTGAAAAGAAAAGAAAAGATAAAGGCGAAGGTTAGCCATGGCTGATGATTGCCCCAAATGCCCCCCAGCAGGAGCCCCCTTATGGTTAGCAACCTTTGCAGATTTGATGTCTCTTTTAATGTGCTTTTTTGTATTGTTGCTTTCATTTGCAACGATGGATGCAAATAAGTTAAAAAAAGTAAGTGAATCTTTAGAGGCTGCGTTTGGTGTGCAGAGAGAAGTTCCCGAAACTGAAATCCCTATGGGGACCAGCATTATTGCTCAGCATTTTTCACCAGCAATGACGACGCCAACCTTGTTAGAAGAAGTTAGGCAAACCGTTAGTCGATCGAGTGATGCAAAAGAAAAAAACTTAATCGAGAAAATTAAAAAAGAAATTGTAGAAAAAGCAATTGAAGATGTCAAAACACAAACAGAAGCGATTAAAAAATCTCTCCGTGGTGAAATTAGTAAAGGCTTGGTATCTATTGGGACGGATGAGTTAAAAATAATCATTCGGATTAATGATAAAGGCTCATTTCAATCAGGAACTGCAGAGTTAAAAATTGGTTTTAAGCCGGTTATGCAGAAAATTACTCAAGCTGTTTTGGAGTCCAAAGGAACGGTCATGGTTTCTGGTCATACAGATGACATTCCCATTTCTACTGACTGGTTTAGATCTAACTGGGAGCTAGCATCGAGTAGAGCAGTAAGTGTTGCACAATTTATGTTAGCTAGAAAATTAAAATCTGAGCGTGTTGTTGTTCAGGGATACGCCGATACAAAGCCTTTGGTGGCTAATACATCACGAAAAAATAGGTCTAAAAATAGGCGTGTAGAAATTATTTTAGAGCAAACTCCCAAAGCATTATATGCAACTGAGCTAGAAAAATTTGAAGGCGAGCTCGATGAATATAAAAAAAATAAATTAATTGAGCTTGATGACTTAATCAAAGCAAAGTCAGTCACAGCAATAGATGATAGTAAAGAAATTATTACGGAAGAAAGCCAAGACTCTGCAAGTGATGTTAGTAGCAGTACAGTACTGGCAGATGTTATTGAAAACCCGGTAAATAGTGAAATTGTAAAGGAAGATGTGATAACAAAACCTTTGCCTGAAGCGGCTGAGTAGCGTTATTTTTCACATAAATTATAGAGTTAAGGTTGTAAATTATGGATATAAAAGATGGTGAATTTGTAGAAAATAGACGCTTCTTTAGAGTTGCTGATGAAATTAGCATGATATTTAAGCAAGTTGATGCTGAATATATTAAAAATAATTTCAGCGATGTTTCTGAGCACTTGGAAGGTGGATCCTTAGGGGCGGAACTTGAACTATTAAATCAAGAGTGCTTATTGGTTTTAGGTCGAATTGAACGCACCTCGTCTGATCTTGCTGAATATTTAAAATTAACAGATCAGAAAATTAACCTGATTGCTCAAGCCCTTATTAAAGAAAGTAATACACTGGCAAAAAAACCTTTACGACATGTTAATTTGAGTGCATCGGGCTTAGAGTGTGAAAGTAGTATCGCGCATAATAAAGGCGAGTTATTAGAAATTGAACTACTTTTACCTTCCTCTTTTGCCGCTATCATTTGTTATGGGCATATTGTGTATTGTCGAGACAGCACTTTAGAGCATAAAAAATCCCCTTTTCTAATTGGCATGGAATTTACGCATATTCGGGAAAAAGATCGGGAAATTATTATTAAGCATGTTGTTAAGCGCCAAATGCAACAAATTCGTGACAACAAAGAAAACTAGTTATTTCAGTGCAATTTTCAGAAAATAAAAAAAAATTACTGCATTTACTAGCAGATGGTTTTTTTCATTCAGGCACTGAATTAGCAGATCAGCTTAAGCTAAGCCGTTCTGCTATTTGGAAAATTATCAATACTTTAGAAAGTAGTGGTGTTGAAATCATTGCAGTATCAGGGAAGGGCTACTGCTTGAAAAATCCAATAGAATTATTGGATGAAGATTTATTAAAGCAGTATTTAAGTGAAGATAGCAAAGAGCTAATCACTCGTATTGAGTTACATGACCAAATAGATTCGACCAATAAATACCTAAATGATTTAGCACATAAGGACCAATCAGCTTCGGCTATTTTTTGTTTGGCTGAGCAGCAAACATCTGGAAAAGGCCGCAGAGGTAGGCCATGGGTTTCGCCTTTTGGAAGTAATTGTTACCTTTCTTTATTATGGCGATTTGAAGAGGGGCCTGCGAGCCTTTCTGGGCTCAGCCTGGCCATTGGTGTAGCCGTCATTAGAGCGCTTAAAAAACAAGGAATTCAAGGCATTGGCTTGAAGTGGCCGAATGATATTTTTTGGCAACAGAAAAAATTAGGTGGCATTTTATTAGAAGTTTCTGGCGAAAGTAATGGACCTTGTAGTGCTGTTATAGGCTTAGGGTTAAATGTACATTTATCAGACGATGTTGCTGTCGGTATAGAGCAAGAATGGACAGATATTAATAAAATAGTGGGTGATTCCATCGCTATTTCTCGCAATAAATTGCTTGCCAACTTGATGAGTGAAATTTTACAAGTCTGTCAAGATTACACAGAAAAGACATTCTCCGATTATAGTAATGAATGGCGTTCTTATGATTGCTTACAAAACCAACAGGTTAATGTCTTTATTGGGCAAAAAACTATTTCAGGCATCGTAAAAGGTATTGATGACGATGGTTTGCTTTTATTGCAAATTGAGTCAGGGGAAATCAAACATTATGCTTCAGGTGAAATCAGTTTTCGACGCTCATGAAGTTATTAATTGATAGCGGTAATACTCGATTAAAATGGGCGGTATTGGATAGTGGCACGCTGATAGAAGTAGCCGCAGTGGCACATAAAAATAACCATGATTTAGCTAGCCTTAAAAAGCAATGGGCTAAACTAATTCAGCCTGAAAGTATTTATATTTCATGCGTGAGTGGAAGTAAGTCACAATTAAAAAGATTTTTAATTGAACTGTGGCCAAAGAGTGATTTAAAATTTCTGCAATCACCCTGCATGGCGCATGGTATTGAAAATTCTTACCCTAATCCAGTTACACTAGGGGTAGATCGTTGGTTAGCTATGATTGCAGCAAAGCATGAATACACAGGTTCTTTATGTATTGTTGATTGCGGTACTGCAATTACTTTAGATTGTATTGATGCACAAGGGCTGCATTTAGGTGGAATGATTTTACCCGGGTGGAATTTAATGCAACAAGCATTAAAGAAAGGAACGGCAAATCTTGATGTTTCTAATGAAAGCTATTCATTAGGGCTTGCAAATAACACACAGGCCGCCATATTTAATGGTAGCTTAGCGGCAATTAAAGGGTTCATTAACGCAGGAATGATCAGCTCAAATCAACTGATATTAACAGGAGGAGATGCTGAGTTCATTAAGAAATCACTGCAATTAACGGCCGTATTGGACTTAAATTTAGTTCTAAAAGGACTTGCCTTGGAGGCAATATGAAAGCACTTTTTTTTAGTATTTTAACGTTTAATACTGCCTTTTTTTTATGGGAGTACCGCAAAGGCGCACCTGAAATTTATTACCCTCAGGAAGCGGTAGAGGTTTTAGCGGCTAATACCCAACAAATTATTTTTTTACCCTCAGAAATTGAAGAATTAGGTATTGAAATTGACATAGCAGAAACAAAAAGTATTGAGCAAGAAAGATTATTTATTACCGAAAATACTAAAACTAAAGAGAGCGATGTTGAAAAAAAATCAACAGCTATAATTCCTTTAGTTCACAAACCGGAAAATACCCTAGCTGAGTTGGATATTGAAACGACACAAATAAGTGCACTTAAAGAAATACCAGAGGTTTCAGAGAAAGTAAGTATTGCTTTATTAAATGAAGAGAGTCGTATTGAAGGAACAACAGAGGTCGAAGAAGATAAAGCTATTTCTTTAGCTAACAAGCCGGAAAACCTTCTAACTGAGTTGGGTGTTGCTACGATAGAAACAGACGTCATCAATGAAACACCAGTCATTTTAGTCAAGGAAGATAGTCTAGGTGTTGACAATGAATTGGTAAATATTTCAGAAGAAATAGGGGTTAAACCCGAGTTAGAAAAAGTTGCTATATTAGAAGAAAAAGAGCTATGTTTTCAAATTTTTGATCAAGAGTTAGAGCTCCTTAAAAAGGAAGTTAAAGGTTATCAGTTTTCTGTTATTAAGCAGTCTGAGCAAGAAATTAATTATTATTTTTTATTAACTAAGCGTAGTCAGTCTTTAGAATTAATGAAGAGCAATGCTAAAGCAATTAAACAACACGGCCTTGATACATGGTTGATTGAAAAAGGTGAGTTTAGTCAGCGTATTTCATTGGGTGTTTTTTCCAAACCTAAAAATGTCAAAAATGCCAAAATGGCTTACATGAAAAAGATAGGCCAGCCACTAGAAATTATTCCGCAATATAAAAATAAAGAAAAAAAATACCTAAAAATTACACTGCCTGAAAATAAGGTAGAAACCTTAATGGCTGTTTTAGGTGCTTATAAACTTAAAGCAAAGCAGTGTGGTGCCATCACAAATAGCAGAAATTAAATTTTATAGCAGAGGCTTAATATGTCCTGAATTCGTATGGTAAGTGCATAAGCTCTAAGGACACACGCTATTTAAGTCTTAAGTGGCTTAGACTTTATCTAAAATAATTTCTAAGACTAATTTACTGCCAAAGTAAGCTAAAACTAAAGATGCAAAACCATATAAGGTCCAGCTTATGGCAGTTTTTCCTCGCCACCCATAATATCTTTTACCCAATAATAAACAGCTAAAAATAACCCAAGCCAATAAAGATAATATTGTTTTGTGTACTAAATGCTGATCAAATAAATCATCAATGAAAATATAACCTGTTATTAAAGAAACGCTTAAGAATAATAGGCCAACGCTAATCATTTGAAATAATAAAGCTTCCATTGCTTGTAGTGGTGCTAATGATTGTACGAATTTTCCACTAATATGATTTTTTAAATAATAATTTTGTAGTGTTAATAATAAAGCTTGTACAGCAGCAATCGCTAATAAGCTAAAGGCTGTAATGGAGCTAAAAATATGCGCAAGCATTTCTGCTGATAAACCTTGTGTGATCGTGGTATCACTGGGTAATAAAGTATTTAATGACAAAAATAATGCTGCACTGGGAAAGAGGATAATGCCTAACTTTTCGACAGGTTTAGAAAGAGCAGCAAGTAATAAAAAGATAACGATAATGAGGGCAATAAAGCTTGCGATGGAAAAAAAGCTAAAATTTAAGCCCTGCAAAATAGTTAAGTTGATAGCAATTACTCCAGCATGGCTCAATGCGGCAGCCCAAGCAGAGAGTATACTTATTACTGCAATACGGCTTCCTCGTGTGCTCTTAATGAGTCCGAAACTACTCAGTAGGTAAAGCAAGATGGAAATGCCTGTCAGTATTTTTAAAATCATAGTGAGTTAAACGGTAAGAGTAAAAGTAACAGGGCCATCATTGAGTAGAGATACTTGCATATCGGCTCCAAAAATCCCTGTTTCTGTCATGGGGTAAAGTTGTTTTGCATGGCTTACTAAATAGTTGAATAGTTGTTCACCTTTTTCAGGTGTCGCAGCAGGTGTAAAGCTAGGACGATTTCCTGAATTAGTATTGGCAGCAAGTGTAAACTGGGGAACTAATAATAAACCACCTTGAATTGTTTTGAGATTTAAATTCATCCGATCATCCTGATCTGGGAAAATACGATAATTTAAAATTCGCTCCAATAAACGGCATGCTGACTTTTCAGTATCCTCTTTTTCAACAGCAATTAAAGCCATGATACCGCGTTCAATTTGTCCTACCTTAGAGCCAGAAATAGAAACATTTGCATGTGTAACACGCTGAATGATACTAATCATAGCTAGACTAATAAAGTATCTAAGGCCATCATCAAAATAAAGCCAAACATTAACGCAAAAGTTGCATAACGAGAGCGACCTTCTGAGTGTGTTTCGGGAATGATTTCTTCAGTTATAACAAATAGCATAGCGCCCGCTGCAAAACCCATGGCAAAAGGTAAGACAGAAGAAAAAATAGAAACCATTGTTATGCCTAATAATCCACCTACAGGTTCGACCAGCCCAGTTAATGTAGCAATGCCGACGGACTTCCATTTGTTGTAGCCTAATGCAACTAAAGGAAGGGCAACTGCTAAACCTTCGGGAATGTTCTGCAAGGCAACAGCAATGGCTAAAATAAGGCCGTTGTGCATATCGCCAGTACCAAAACTAACACCGACTGACATGCCTTCAGGAAAGTTATGAATAGTGATAGCAATAATGAAAAGGCTAACTTTTTGCAAAGAATCAGTTTGCATTCCCTGTTCAGAACCAAAATGTAAATGCGGTAGTTTTTTATCAGCTAGATGTAAGAATGCAGCGCCAACTATCATTCCAATAGCAACAATCCATAAGCCTTTATCCGGCCAAATTTCATTACCAAACTCAATGCCAGGAACTAATAAAGAAAAAGCGGTTGCAGCTAGCATGACTCCGGCAGCAGCTCCTAAGAGGGAGTTGAAAATATTACTAGAGATTTTTTTAAAGAAAATGGCAGGCAATGCGCCTACTCCGGTCGCAAGACCTGATAAAATGCAAATGAAAAAACCAATCATTGCAACTTTACCAATGAACAAATACAAACTTCCAAAAACGATAATTTGTGAAAGGGTAAATAATCCTATGATAATTAACCAGCGTTGCGATTTTGGGTAACTGAGTAATTTTTGATAATAAGAACAGTCATTTAATTGAGACTGAAATTTTTCAAATAAAGGATTAGGAAGTGTATCGCTCATGAGTTCCTCTGTTCATTTAAATTGGTTGATAGGATTATCTTTCAAAGTCCTTTATTGTATAGAGTATTGGAGATTAAATAATAATTTTTTGGTGCATGGCGCATGATGAAAAGAAAATTTATTAGTATTCTTTGGCTTGTTTTATTTTTAGGTTTTCAAACTTGCCAAGCAGCTATTTATTTTTGGGTAGATGAGCAAGGAAAAAAACATTTTTCAGATACTCAGCACCCCACCGCAAATGAATACCAAAAAAGTAAACAGTTTTCGTATTATTCCGTAAAAACTGTTTTTGATGGCGATACGGTACAGCTTAACAATGGTAAAAAAATACGCTTAGTGGGTATTAATACACCAGAAGTGGCGCATAGAAGTAATCGTGCACAAGAAGGTGGAGACGCCGCTAAAAAGTGGCTAATTAAAATGCTGGCGGGGGAAAAAGTCCGCTTAGAGTATGCAGAGCAAAAACAAGATAAGTATAAGCGTTATTTAGCACACATTTTTACTGAAGAGGGCTTGCATATCAATTTAGAGCTGGTTCGGCGAGGTTTTGCTAGTGTGAATGTTTTTCCGCCTAATCTTGCTTATGCCGATGATTTATTAATAGCATCAAACCTAGCTGAAAAAGAAGCTTTAGGGCTGTGGCAATATCCAAGCTATTCAATAAAGCCTGTCGAAAAATTAAACCTTGATAATAAATATGGCTGGCAGCGAATTGTGGGTGAAGTGATAAAAATTCAACATACCCGAAAGAGCGTTTATTTAATCATGTCTGAAACGTTTAAATTACGGATTAAAAAACAGTTCGTGCATTTTTTTAACAATATAGATGAATTGCAAGGCAAAAAAATTGAAGCGCGTGGTTGGGTGAATAAAAACAAAAATCAATTATTGATGCAGATTAAGCACCCAAGTGCCTTAAAAATATTAAATTAGTGTGGCAAGCATAGTCATCTATTATTTTCAATAATGAGGATGCCTATGTCGAAAATAATTGCTATAAGTAATCGATTTAGAGTGCTTAGCTAATATCCTCAGGACGTTAACTATTAAATAGGTAACTTCTCATTATTACAAGGGTACAAGCAATTTTTCTCAGCTCGTCATTCCTGTATGCTGCTAGCAGGAATCTATATTCAGCATGGACTCCCGATAAAAGAT
>DAOUSK010000157.1 GCA_030627265.1 Methylococcaceae bacterium | reverse complement strand
CCTGTTACTAAAATCAAAAATGTAGGTCGCCATTTACATGATGCTTTCTTAAGCCATAAGGGTAAGAAACTGATGGTGGCATCGTATGACGACAGTATCGTCACTGCGATTGATTTAGAAACTCGTAAAATCATCAAAAAATTACCTGCAGGTTGTGTGCCTCACGTGGGCGGCGGTTCTGTTGTTAAAGTAGATGGCCGTACTTTAGGCTTTGGTACTAACTTCGGAACTTGTGACGATAATACCGTGGTCAGTGTTTGGGATTTAGATACCATGGAATTAGTGAAGCAAGTGCCTGTTTCGGGTGGCACAGAATCACCAGCCGCTCATGCTAACGCGCCTTATG
Organism: Methylococcaceae bacterium; assembly: GCA_030627265.1. Taxonomy (GTDB): domain Bacteria; phylum Pseudomonadota; class Gammaproteobacteria; order Methylococcales; family Methylomonadaceae; genus Methyloprofundus. Next base: position 3,770 of record DAOUSK010000157.1, on the reverse strand, counting down.
TTGCTGTGGATATTATTACGAAAGATAGACGCGCTCGTACTATTCAGCTAATTGATAAAAAATCATTAGAAGTGGTTAAAACCTTGGATGTGGGTGGTCACGCTTATTTTCCTGAGTACAGTGCTGATGGTAAGTTTCTCTATGTTAGCGCTGGATATGCGGGGGATGAAGTGGTTGTTTATGATTCTTACACCCTTAAAAAAACAGCCAGCATTCCAATGGAAAGCCCAGCAGGTATCTTCTCTCGTGGCCGTGTTAAATACATGACTCGTGGTTTATCACCTGATGAAATGGAGTAAGCAGATGAAATTATTTGCTTATAGCCTATCAATACTATTAATCAGCGTTAGCACTAATAGCTTTGCTGCGAGTGCTTTTGCCGGTAAAGCGAAAGCGGCCCAGGTTTGCTCTCAATGCCACGGCATTAAAAAAACCAGTGCTGAAGCCCCTTTTCCGCCTTTGGCTGGAAGAGATGAGGCTTATTTAGAAAAGGCTTTAAAACAGTACCGCAATAAAACCCGTAAGTCCGATATTATGAATAATATTGCCGCTGGTTTATCTGACCGTGATATTAATAATATTGCAGAATATTACAGCCGATTAAAACCTTAATGCGCTTTAGTTTACTTTGTTTAATTTCATTCTGTTCTTTCGCCGTTATGGCAGAAGCACCGAACCAAGGCCGACAAAGTGAGCTAAAAAATCTGCTAAAACATGATTGTGGCTCTTGTCATGGTCTGACTTTAAAGGGGGGTTTAGGCCCTTCTTTATTAGCGGCTGATTTACACAACAAACCGGATAATTTTTTAATTGATACCATACAAAATGGTAGAAAAGGAACCGCCATGCCACCTTGGAAGCCTTTTTTAACGATTGACGAAACTCGTTGGCTGGTACAGCATTTAAAAAACCGTTCATAAGAGGTATGAAAGTATTCAATAATAACATTTAAAAATGGTTTTGTAGGTTGTGGCTGAGCTTGCGAAGCCCAACAAGCAATGGCTTATCTAGCACCAGATGTTGGGCTTCATGCTTCAGCCCAACCTACGCATAATACTTTCACAGTCTCATAAGCTCAACCCCCCAACTATCTAATGAAAAACTTTCTACCTTTTGTCGCGCTATGCGCTAGCAGCTTTAGCTTTAACCTTGCTGCCGAAGAAATCGGCTGTATTACTACCTCATGGAAACTTATCGGCGCTAATCATGAAGTCTGTATTCAAGCCTTCGATGACCCTAAAATTTCAGGTGTCAGTTGCCATATTAGCCAAGCAAAGACTGGTGGCGTATCAGGCTCTTTAGGCCTTGCCGAAGACCCCTCGCAATTTTCCATTGCTTGTCGTCAAGTGGGGGAAATCTCTTTACCTAACAATTTACCCACTCAGGAACTTGCTTTTAGCAGTGATACTTCTTTATTTTTTAAAGAAACACGCATTACCCGAATATTGGATAAAAAACGCAATACGCTCGTTTATGTCGCTATCAGTCGAAAATTAGTTGATGGTGCGCCCGCTAATAGCATTTCTAGTGTTCCTATCACTCCGTGGAAAAAATAATGCGCTTCCTTTATCTATTACCTTGCCTTCTTTATGCCCAATTTAGCCTTGCTGAATTACGTGGTACAGGTGATTTAGGGCTTATTATTGAAAGAGAGCCTGCTGCTGTGCAAATCATCAATACCAGCACACAAAGTACGCTTAGCCATATCGCTAATCTTGGCGATTTATCTCACGCCTCCGTCGTTTATTCTCGTGATGCGCGTTATGCTTTTATTTTTGGGCGTGATGGCGGTTTAAGCAAAATAGATTTATTAAAAAATAAAATTGATAAACGCATTATCCAAGCCGGCAATAGTATTGGTGGCGCTATCTCACAAGATGGCAAGCTCATTGCTGTTTCTAATTATACCCCGGGTGGCATCAAGATTTTTTCTAGTGAAACGCTCGCTCTTATCGCCGATATTCCTGCTATTTATGCCGATAATAAACGCTCTAAAGTGGTTGGTTTAGTTGATGCGCCAGGACAGAAATTTATCTTTAGCTTATTTGATGCGAATGAAATTTGGATTGCTGACTTACAAGATATAACAAAGCCAAAAATAAAAAAATTCACCCAAGTAGGAAAAAACCCCTACGATGCCCTACTCACTCCTGATGGCCGCTATTATATTGCAGGATTATTTTCTGATAATGGCCTAGCTCTCTTAGATTTATGGGCTCCCGAAAAAGGCGTTAAACGAATTTTACCTAATTACGGCAAGCATGATGAAAAATTACCCGTTTATAAAATGCCGCACCTTGAAGGCTGGGCTGCTGCGGGTAATTTAATGTTTATCCCAGCTGTTGGGCAACACGAAGTTTTAGTGGTTGAGCAAAGCACATGGCAATTAATAAAACGCATCCCTGTTTTAGGTCAGCCCGTTTTTGTGATGGCTCGCCCTGATGGCAGACAAATTTGGGTAAATTTCGCATTTCCTGATAACAGCCATCTACAAATTATTGACGCTAAAGATTTAAGTATTCAAAAACATTTACAACCGGGTAAAGCGGTATTGCACATGGAGTTCACTCCTCGCGGTGAACATGTTTGGGTTTCTGCACGTGATGATAATCGTGTCGTCGTTTACGATACGCAAAATTTTAAAAAAATCGCACAGCTACCGGCAAAAAAACCCAGCGGCATATTCTTTAGTTCACGCGCACATAAAATGGGTCTGTAATGTTGAACAATTTACACAAGCAACTACTCAATGACTATCAGCAAGACTTCCCAATCTCGCCACAACCTTTTTTAGAGATCGCGGGAAAATTAGGTGTCTCAGAAGATTTCATTATCAAGGCATTTTCGCTATTACAAGAACAGTCACTAATCAGTCGTATTGGGCCTATTATCCAGCCCAACCATATTGGTACCAGTAGTTTAGTTGCCATGACTATTCCAGCTGAACAATTAGAGTCTTGCGCTGAAATTATCAACCAATTTTCAGAGGTAAACCATAATTATGAGCGAGACCATGCGTTTAACTTATGGTTCGTTATTATTGCTAGCGACCAAAATAATCTAACTGATATATTGAGCAGCATCGAAAAAAAAACCGGCTTTGCCACCTTCAAATTCCCTCTCTTAGAAGATTATTTTATTAATCTTGGTTTTCAGCTGGATTTAAATGATTGATTCGGTCGATTTAGAACTCATCCTTGCTGTGCAGAATGGCTTGCCTTTGGTATCAAGACCTTATGCGCAAATTGCTCAACAACTTCAGCTAACAGAAACTCTTGTTATTCAGCGTTTACTCGCACTAAAAAAACGCGGCTTAATTAAACGCTTAGGTGTTATCGTTAACCATAGACAATTGGGCTATCAATCTAATGCAATGGTGGTTTTTAATATACCCGATACAGAAGTGACTCAAATTGGCAGAAAAATCAGTCAATTCGATTTTATCAACTTATGCTACCGCCGCCCTCGTCACGAAGATGTTTGGCCATTCAATCTCTTTTGCATGATTCATGGAAAAACACAGGAGACTGTTTTACAACAGTTAAAAAATCTTATTCAAGCCTGCGCATTAGAGGCTTATGAGCATGATATTTTATTTAGCCAACGCTGTTTTAAACAGCGCGGCGCACGCTATAAAAGCACACCATTAAAATCATAAAAAAGGAATAATCTCATGGCAATTATGCATGCAACAATGGGCTGTGGCTGTTTTTGGTGTTTTGAAGCCAGTTTTCAACAGCTTCATGGCGTTATTGAAATTTTACCCGGTT
>DAOUSK010000124.1 GCA_030627265.1 Methylococcaceae bacterium | reverse complement strand
TTTGTCTTTTGCTTTAATATCATAGTGATTTATCCTTCTTAGTAATTCTATCGAAGCACCGTTTAAGCTTTTATTTTCTCTTGGGGTCGGATTGTCGTGGGGAGTGGCTAGCCCTAATTTTTGCATGACTTCTTGCACCACATCACCTTCATATTCAAAAACTGAAATGTTATTTTCACCAAACACCGCTTGGCATTCAGTGATAAACCCTTGATAGTCTAAATGTTGAGAAAACCAATCGATATTTAACATTTCAGCAAAGGATAAATCTTTGCCATAACAAGGATTGCTTTTAATTTGTGGGTTGCGAATACACTGCTTGTAATAGCTTTCAATAAATTCGAGTGGTTCACGAAACCATACCCAGATTTCAATATCAAAGAGTTGTCTCAACTCAGATAAAAACTCTTTTGATTCGTCAGGAAAGTCCCACCAGTAATTATAAATCCCTTCAGATGAGAGAATAATGGTGTGCGTGTCTTCTTTAACTTGTGAGATTATGTTCTTAAAGTTTTCTAGGAAACTACCCAAGTTTGCTGTAACTAAGTTCTTCTCAAACCATTGGTGTTTTGGTGCATCGGGGTTTTGTATTTTTTCAAGATTATGCGGGTAAAGAATCCCTTTCCCCCTAAGTTTCCGTTGTTTTTTATCGAGGTAGGTTTGTAAGCTCGTTGTGCCTGTTTTTGGTGTGCCAGCATGAATGATTAGCTTTAATTTTCGACCTTTTAGTTGCTCAAATGGTTTTAATAGCGCAGCCAATTCGTTGGCAAAATGAAGTTGTGATTGGTCCATTTGGTATATAAAAACCTATAAAATAAGGTGAGATAAAAAAGGCTTGGTTTCATTCAGCAATATTGACAGTGAATTATGGGGCTTCCTGCCGTCAGCCCAAGCCACCGTGCTTTTATTTTATTTCTTGGATTCAACCAATAAGCACCGTAGCCCGTATGGAGGTACGGAATACGGGGTAAACAGTGCACCGAATGCCCCGTATTACGCAAGCTTCATACAGGCTACTTGCTATGGGTAATCTCACCATTTTTTGTCTAAAGTGTATGAATAGCGGCAGTGTAACAGAAATTTAAGTTTACTCTGCCCCAGTTATTCTAGCGGAAATTTTCACAAAGAATACTGTCGCTTCCCTAGATCACAATTTCCATCCCCAATATTTTAAAAAAGTTGGAAAATCCCTCATGTCCGACTCATCTCTTGCCCACGGCTTAAGGCTTGTGTAAAACAAAGGACCCTCTTCTTTGTCTCTTCCAAGCTTTTTATCTTCCCCTACCTTCCAGTCAAAAGCCCACCAACTCATTAGAAGCCTCTCCCATGGTTTTGAGCTACCTCTTACATATCCTTTTCGGGATCCCGAATTTTCATAAAAAGATGTTGATCCCATACCCGCCAAAGATAGCCTTTGCAGGGAGTTGAGAGGTTTAATCAGTGCTTTTTCGGTTTTGTAATCCATTAACGAATCTACGTTTGATACGGTTATGTCTTCAATTCTATGCAAACCACTTTTTATGAATATCAGCGTCATCGCTTGGTCGAATGATACATCTTTGAGATCAAGTAATCTTGGAAGGCTCTCCCCGTAGACCATTTGACGCTCTTTATTCCAGTCACCTGGAAAAGCATCTTGTGGCATATATGAAGTCGGGATAAAAGCAAGATAACAGCCGCAAGTTTGTACTATCGTGTAGAGAATAGGCATACCATCGCTGTTGAGTGTAACCACGATTATCACCCCCACATTGTCACCCCAACCAAGGTGGAAGGGAAAAAGACTAAAAGGGACACTTGCAAAATGTATTCGATATACCAAGTTTGTATATGAATCATTTTGGGTAGAGAAATTTCTTATTTCGGAATAAATGGATGGTTTTTCAGTGCTAATATAAATCTCTTCTTTTGTTTCTCCGGAGATCTTTGCGCTTGGTGTACCGATAAGATTGTAATTTTCCTTAGAATTTTCAATGATGAAAACGGGCAAGTGCCGTCTTACGATTGTTTCATCATAGTCTGCGATATAAGCTAATTGATGTTTGTCTTTAGCGTGTTGAGGCTGCGTTGCACAAGAAGTGAGAAGGAAAAAAAGAACAAGGGATAATTGAAACATCAATCTCTTAACGTATAAGTTCATTTATCGGCTTCCTTATTGAATGTCTAACGTAAATTTGAGGCGCGCCGCGCTTTTGCGACACCGCTCTCAAATGCTAAGGGTCAGCCTATTTTTTCATTTAACAAAAAAACATCAGGGTCAATCGAGTGTGCCCCCTTTTAGTTTTTTGACGGTAAAAAATAACACCCGCCTTTATGCTTGGCTCTTCGGCATTGCATAATCAATTAACCTATCGAGTGTGAATTGTTGGGCTTCCTTCCGTCAGCCCAACCTACCGTGCTTACGACACTCTATCAACCACTCCCCATCAGATTTCACCCAAATAACCAGGCCTGAATTCAGGTTATTTAAATAGGCTCAATGGTTAATTTAAATCCTAATGCGTGAACAATTTTATCTATAGTTTCAAATTTAGGCTTCCCTTCGGCCGTTAATGTTCTATAAAGACTTTGCCTATTAAGCTCTGTTTCTTTTGCTAACTGGCTAATACCTTTTTCTTTAGCCAAATACTGCAAGGCTCGAGTTAAGCCATCGACGCCATTTTCTTCCAGAAAAATAGAGAGATACATAGCAACATCTTCTTTACTCTCAACATCTCTGGCAAATTCAAAGGGATTTGTTTTAATTGTCATTAGTCTGGCCTTTATTTAATTCTTCAAGTAGTACTTTTGCTTGTTCAATATCAGTACTTTGACTAGATTTATCGCCACCACAAAGCAACAAAACAATCTTACCGTCCAATAGGGTGTAATAAATACGAAAACCTGGACCAAAGAAAAAGCGTAATTCAAATAAACTATTTGCTACTTGTGTTGCGTCACCAAAGTTACCCTTGGTAATACGTGATAAACGAGCCTCTAGGCGATATTTTGTTGGTTTATCTTTAATCTTAGTAAACCATTTATCAAAAGCTGGAGTCGTATGGATTTCGTATTTCATAATACAATGTAACAAGTAGGCGACATAAAATCAATGCTATTTTTCTCAGCTTTTCTCCTCTCTTACCTTACCCAAGGTCATTTACACTTTTATATTCTATGCTGGCGCTAAATTCGTTCGGAATTTTGAAGCTCCTGAACTCAGAGTTCACTAAATCAAATTCCTTTTGAATTAACCTCAATAACAACAGATAACTAGACAACAATTCCTTGTACAGGCTATTATTTAACTTCATTCATCATCAAGGAAAACTCATGCTTGGTACTCTTGCTGCAATTATTATTGTTGTTTTATTTATTCGTTCTGCACTGGAAGCGAATGAAAACCCTCTGCCAAAAGCTTTTATCGGCTTTTTATCTTTTTTTATTCCCGCACTACTTTGGACTTACTTTATTACCCCTGGATTAAGAGATACTTTAGCTCACGACCCTAGCAATACCACGCTAAGGTTAACGGCTAATTATGCTTATGTGCTGGTTGCCTCAATCGTTTCTCTGTGGACTTGGTTTCGCGTTTTTGGCGGAGGCGATGATTATTAATAAATTAGCTCAGGAGCGAAGATTTAATAATAGCCGAAAGGTTGGCGCAGGATTTTGGCATCACAGTCGTACTAGAAAAACAGGCGCATAGCAGGCTACGCAACTATTTTTCTAGTGCGCCTGTGGAGTCAAAAAACAAGTCAGGCTTGGGTATTATTGAATTCTCGCTCCTCAGGGTAAGAGTAAGCGAGATAGCTCAGCTGACTCTTGTCCCTCTATTTTTTTAGTATTCTCTTGTTTGCAATGCTCCATAATTTCCAGCACTGTTTTGCGCTGATTTTGTCGCTGCAATTCGTAATCTTCTATACTCGATAAAACTTGCATATCAATTATTTGCAAAGATTTATCTAACCCCCGCTTTAAGCCTTTTGCCGCTGCTTTTTCTAATGAGGGTGTGAGTTTCTTTTGTAAGAAATAAGGGAAAAGCCAAACGATAGCAATTAACATCACGCTATTAATTGCAAAATCAGCCCCTAAATATTGCGAGGTTCCCATTAAGCTACTGTTATAAAAATGAATAAAAGCTTGATACGCAACCCAGCCCATTACAGAGATAGGCAAAATAATTTCGGCAATCGCTGAAATTTTTAATATCGCGCGCTGTAATTTATTACCCGGCTTAATTAAAGATTTCCTCACTTCTAATAAACTATTATCTTGAATCGTGGTTTTTATCTGGCTGCGAATCGGTTCTAATAACTGTTTCATCGGGACGATTGGCAAAGCTAATGAGTCCGCTTGTAAAATCAAACTATCTAAGGCATCCGTAAAGCGCATTTGCGCCCATGTATCCCACAAATTATGCTCTGAATTTTTTGCTAAGTTAGCGCTATTGAGTGCATAATTCTGCGCTAATTGCTGCATGGGTAATGCCATGGCTTCTTTTAATAACAACTCAAAATTTTGCCATTGTATTTGCCAAAAATCGTTCAACTGTTTAATTTGTTTCCCTGATTCGCCTAATTGACTGAGCTGTGTATTGAGTTCTTGAATTAATTCTGACCGCTGTACCTTTTCGCTACGCGCGGCTAATTGTTTAACTGTTTTTTTAGTCGCTAATTTTTGCATCATTGCTTGCAAGGCGCTAAATTCATCAATGGATGCCGCCAAATCATCGTCTATACAGCAGCTTTGATAGATTAAGGGCTGATTAAATCCTGCTTTGTGTAATTGCTTTTCAAAGTCTTCATATTGCTCTGGCTGCGCACGATCTGATTGATTTAAAACAAAAACCCAAGCATGTTTCCCGCCTTCTGCTAATAATAATTGCCACGCTTTATTATCTCGGTAGCGTTCAGGGCTAACCACATAAATTAAGACATCAATATGCGGTAACCAGTCTAAGACGATGCCCTGATTACTTTGCTCGGTACTGTCAAAATCTGGCATATCGATCCAAATAATATGCCTGTTTTTTTCTTCAAAATGCTTATCAATCCGAATTTTTTCCAAAGGAAATCCTTCTGGCAACTGATTAATATGTATATCGGCATGATGAAATAAAGTGACTTCTTTAGAGGTGGGTCTCACTACTCCTGTTTTTGCAATATTTTTTGCAGCCAAGCGGTTTAATAAGGTGCTTTTTCCTACCCCTGTTCCGCCTAAAAAAGCGACCACTAAAGGCGCTTCAACACTGGCATCAAATAATGTTTGTACCGATTGAAAATCATCATTCAGTAAAGCTTGCACTTGTACTTCTGTTAACCAGCATTCGTTGACAAGCTGCTGCGCCCAATCTTGTGCTTGTTTTACTAAATCAGAATAATCGTAAGCCATGAGGTTTTTCTTTCAGTTGTGCTTCTACATCAGCCAGTTGCTGTGCAGAAATATTAAAATAATGTGTGGTTGCCATTTTTTCGGGCAATTGTCTTAATGCTTGCTGTAGCACGGCTTCCAATAACTGTTGTTGAACAGTTTTTAATTGCCGCTGTTTTAACTGTTGTTCTGCTTTGTGCAAATAACCACCAACGGCACTTTCTGCTAAATAAGCGGTTAATGACAACATAGCCGGCGCAATTAATAAATCATGCAATCCAATGCCTCCCGCTTGTAAGACTAAAACGAGCATGGCGGCATCAGCTGTTACTCGTGTTGCTCTTAAGCTATTTAAAATAGCAGGATGCTCTTCTAGTTTTCGATAT
>DAOUSK010000152.1 GCA_030627265.1 Methylococcaceae bacterium | reverse complement strand
CACAAATATCTTCAAAATGGGTGTATAAAAAGCTTTCTGTATGATGCGCTAAACACCATTTAGCCATAATGGAGCCTCCACGCGAAACAATACCTGTCATACGTTTTGCTGTCATAGGCACGTGATGTAAACGAACGCCCGCATGGATAGTAAAATAATCTACCCCTTGCTCAGCTTGCTCGATTAATGTATCACGGAAAATTTCCCAAGTTAAATCTTCAGCCTTACCATTTACTTTTTCTAAAGCTTGGTAGATTGGCACAGTACCAATCGGCACTGGTGAGTTACGTAAAATCCACTCACGCGTTTCATGAATATTTTTACCGGTCGATAAATCCATAATGGTATCTCCGCCCCAACGGATACCCCACATCATTTTTTCGACTTCATCTTCGATTGATGAGGTAACAGCTGAGTTACCTAAGTTACCGTTAATTTTCACTAAGAAATTACGTCCGATAATCATCGGTTCAACTTCAGGGTGATTAATATTTAAAGGGATGATTGCTCGGCCACGTGCGACTTCATCGCGGACAAATTCAGGAGTAATTTCGTCAGGAATAGAAGCACCAAATGATTGCCCTTTATGCTGGTCTTTATAAAGATCACGCATTTCTGACATATTTTGATTTTCACGAATGGCAATATATTCCATTTCTGGTGTGATTATGCCCTGACGCGCGTAGTGCATTTGCGAAACATTTTTACCTGCTTTTGCACGACGTGGCTTACGGATATGCCCAAAACGCATATCGGCTGTTTCAGGGTCTTCAAGGCGCTCTTTACCGAAATCTGATGTTGGCCCTGCCAATTCTTCAGTATCATCACGCTCAGCAATCCAAGCATCACGAATACCAGATAAGCCTTTTTGTAAATCTACCTTCACATCTGGGTCGGTATAAACACCTGAAGTATCATAGACATATAAAGGTTTATTTTTTTCTTCCCCAAAATGAACCGGTGTATCCGATAAGCTAATTTTACGCATCGGTACTTGAATATCAGGGCGACTGCCTTCTATATATATTTTTTCTGAAGCGGGGTAAGAGTCAATTTTGACATCCGAAGAGTCTGCGCTCATGGTATTCTCCAATTTTAATCAATCTGGAGGCGCAAGTCGGACAAAAGAAAAACGGTATCGTTTCTCTATGGGCTTTCCTACGCCAGTATTAGCTGGTCTCAGGTTCAAAGGGTTTTATCTCAGCACTCTTTAACTAATGTCAAAGAGGCACCCCTAGCCTTTAATTTAAGTAAAGTAACTGGTTAAAATAATAGAGATTGCCTTCCATTGCAACTGTTTATTTTCAGTACCCAGCTTTAGAGTGCCGAATCTCTGTTATTTAACACCTATCTTTTGCTACGTCGCTGGTTTACTAATTGCCCTGTTTTTACATCTCGCATTGATACCGCAGTACCTAGAGCCCTACTTTGTTGCAGCGAAACCATTATTTTTTAGTTAATAGTTTGATGAATTCATCAGCGGGGACTGGCCTAGAAAATAAATAACCTTGCCCAAAATCACAGCCAGCGTCTAATAATAGTTGACGCTGCTCTTCTGTCTCTATGCCTTCGGCAATAACTTTTAAGCCTAATTTTTGAGCCATAACAATAATCGCTTCAGATAATGCTAACTCATTGGAATTAGGCGCTAAATTACGGGTAATAGAAAAAATGAGTGGCTTAGCGAATATTGGCGGAGTCATATAAATGACCAACACTTAGAGCTACACTATAATGCTCTACCAAAATAATTAAGGTACGCACGATTCCCATATGTTTAGCCACAACCTGATGTAACTGTAATAAAGCGTATTCCTTTAAAAATGCGCGGCTTGATAAATAATCTGCAGGCCAAAAGAAACCTGCGCATGTTTTATTACCAATGCAAAGCACGTAAGCGTGGGAATTTTTTATGCTGATGTTCATGCATACGAATCATCACATTAATTAGTGCTTCTAGTGCATCAATAATATAAGGGCCTTTATTGAGCATCACGCATTCAGCTCGAACAGCCATAGCCGCATCGGTAAACTCAGCTCTTGAGCGCGTGCCTTTTTTCGCAATGGATTCCAATACCTGAGTTGCCCAGATAACGGGAACATGAGCCGCTTCACACAACCAGAGTAACTCTTCTTGTACCTCAGCTAAACGTGCACTACCCAACTCTACTGACAAATCACCACGTGCAATCATAATCCCTAAACTATGCTTGCCTATGATACCTAAAATAATTTCCGGTAAGTTTTTCACCGCTAAATTGGTTTCAATTTTAGCAATAATAGGCAAATCGGTAGCTTTGCGTTGTGCCAGCTGCTCTATAAGATATTGCATATCATCGAGCGACTCGACAAATGAAAACCCCACCAAATCAGCATGGGCACAGACAAAATCCAAATCAATTAGATCTTTTTCACTCAATGATGGCAATTCCAGCAGTGTTTCGGGAAAATTAACTCCCTTATCACTTTTGATAGTAACACCATTAGTTCCAGCTCGAGTAACTCGCAAAAGTACGCCATCAGTACCTATTTCCTCAACGACGGCACCCAATTTTCCATCATCAATCCAAACAGGCTGCCCCACTTTCACCTTATCAATCGCGGAACTAAGCGTACAGCTAATTTGCGCAGGCTTAATTTGCACACCATCAGCACCATATTCTGATGGCCGTCCATTAATCGAATAATCGGTTAATAATAAAGACTCACCCTTAAAAACACGGATACTTAAAGCGACTCCTTCAAACTGCCCTATATGATAACAGGCTTCAGGCATCTCATCTGCTTCAGGTTCTGCATTAAATAGCTCCAGCTCACAGCCGGATAATAGGTAGCTATTTTGTGCGCAACTGACTAACCACTGCCGTTCATCAACAGATTTTTCCACCAGAAATTTACGTTGTTTGCCGCGAGCATCTGTAAACCTAAGATAAGCACCTGGTTTTAATTGCATTAATAACTTCGCAGAAACTGGAATCTGAAATAGCGATTCAAACTCTCCGCCTTCACTCCTATCAACCCTATCAATCTTTTTTTCGGCGCACAAAAGCACATAGCCAGGGCTAGTTACATTACCGTAATTGTCTTTTTTAGTTTTAATATGATGAACCGCTGGCCCTAGTTCAATTAACCCTGTGCGGATTTTATGTCCAGCCAAATCCATCATAATTTTACAAGGGCGCCCCGTTTCGACTTCTGCACGCCGGATATTGCGAATCATCGCCTGCCAAGTAACATCATCATCATGCGCACAGTTAATTCGCGCGCAAGTCATACCCTTAGTCAGTAAGTCATGAATTTGTTGATAATCCCAAGCTGCATCAGTTGCCAAGGTAACCATTACATGCGCCTTACTATTCTCGTAATAGGGGCCAAATAACTCAATGGTATGCTGCTCTAAAAGCTGCTGTCCACGATTAAAACCATATTCACTCGGATTCTTACCTATTTGAATGCATTGCTTATCTGTTGCTCTCTTAAGCAAATAGATTACCGAATCTAAGGTTGACATAACCGACGCTTCGGCACGACCGAGCGAGGACAATCCTGCTTGAGACAGTCGTGTTTGTAAGTGTCGTAAATCAAATTGCCTAAGAGCTAGGTAGTGCGCTAGATTAGTTGCACTCTTCGTTAATACACCGGAACGGTAATGCTCTTTATATAGTTCCAAACGACATTCGGCATTAACCGCAACTTTTTCACGAATATCGACTACATCAGCTAATAAGTGTGTCAATATTTCCGTATAAGCATCTTTTTCCAGCTGTTTTTTTAAATGATCTTTTTGCATAGTACACCTGCTTTATCTGGTTTAAACCTTATTAAGTTAAATGCTATCAGAGTAATAAAAATTCACTTACCTAAACTCATTAGCCCAATCCTCTTATGCTTAACCGGTAGTTTTTGCAATTTCCAAATATCCTGATTGTATTCATTAATGGTACGCTCAGCTGAAAACTTTCCACTATGCGCAACATTCATAATACTCATGCGCGTCCAGTGCTCTTGATCACGATAGGCATCTTCAACTCGCGCTTGAGTATCAATGTAACTGCGAAAATCGGCTAAGGTCACCCAAGGATCGGCAGGATCTTTAAGCGATCCAATCAGATGGTTAAATATACCTGGCTCAAGTTGATTAAAATGACCACACTCCAAAAGATTCATAACCTGCTGTAAATCTTCGTCCTGATCAATAAGCGATTCCGGATCATAATGTTCACGTCGCGCAACAACTTGCTCTTCAGTCAAACCAAATAAAAAGAAATTTTCATCACCCACTTCTTCACGGATTTCGATATTGGCACCATCCAAAGTACCAATCGTCAACGCGCCATTCATCATCAATTTCATATTACCGGTACCCGATGCTTCTTTGCCGGCGGTAGAAATCT
>DAOUSK010000162.1 GCA_030627265.1 Methylococcaceae bacterium | reverse complement strand
GTTAAAGGTCACCGAGACTTTTTAAACTAAAGTTAGCCTTACAGTTTTTAAATCATAGGAATTTAGAAGAATGGATGTTGTCGTTATTGGGAGTGGTATCGGTGGCCTAACGGCGGCTGCTTTATTGGCAAAAGCAGGGCGACAAGTTTTAGTGTTGGAGCAGCATGATCGTTCGGGAGGCTATGCGCATGGTTTTAAACGTAAAAAATACACCTTTGATGCAGGCGTTCATCTAACTAGCGGTTGCGGTATGCAAGGTTTTGCGGGCGGACAAATTATACGCAAAGTGTTGCAGGCTGTTGATAGCTATGAGCAGCTAGAATTTGTTGAAGTGAATCCCTTTGCTTTTGTTTCTGTGGGGGATGTGGCGGTTGAGCTACCGACTTCTATTGAGGCATTTGTTGAGCAACTTGCTCAGTTATTCCCGCATGAGCGCCAAGGCTTGCATGATTTATTAATGCTTTGTTTGCAATTAGCAGAGCAGGTGGCTAAAGCGGATGATGTGATCGCATCCGAAAATCTGGAAAAAATGAATTCTGAGCTGAATTTATTGTTTAAATATCGGCGCTGCACTTTGGCTGATGTTTGGGGGGACTATATTCACGATCCAGAATGTCAGAGTGTTTTTGCCGCACTATGGCCTTATTTAGGCTTACCGCCTGATAAAGTCTCCTTTGTTTATTGGGCGAGTATGCTGATGGGCTATGTGGCAGATGGCGCTTATTATTGTAAAGGTGGCTTTCAAGGATTAGCAAATGCACTGGTCTCAGGATTACAGCAAGCGGGTGGAGATATTCGCTTTAAATGTCAGGTTGAACGTATTACCGTTAGCGATAATCAGGTGCAAGGTGTGCTTTTATCTTCTGGCGAATTGATTGAAGCACAGACGGTAATATCCAACGCAGATATGCTGTTAACGGTTAAGAAGCTGGTTGGAGAAAGTTATTTTTCTAAACGGTATTTATCGCGCTTAAATAATATGCAGCCATCAATGTCTATTTTTGTTGTCTATATTGCGACAGACTTGGATGTTGTGCAAGCAGGCGCGCACCATGAAGCCTTTTATTATGATGAGCTAGATCACGGGCTTAATTTTAATAACTCAGCACAGGGTGATTTATCATGGATGAGTATTACGGTTCCTACTTTAATTGATGGTAGCTTGGCGCCGGAAGGTGAACATTTAGTGATGCTAACAATCTTGGCGGATTTTTATCAGGCGAAACATTGGTCGTCAGAAAAAGCAGTTTATGTGGAAAAAATGCTCGATTTTGCCGATAAAAAAATAGCTGGCTTAAAAGAGCATGCCTTATTTGTTGAGGCTGGCTCTCCTGCAACTTTGCAGCGTTATACTTTGAACCATAAGGGAGCTGCTTATGGCTGGGATGTTAGTCCTAAACAAGTGGGTGCAAATCGAGTAGCCAATAAAGCGCCCATTGAAGGGCTTTATTTCGCAGGGCATTGGACGACTCCGGGCGGGGGTGTGTATGGCGTTAGTTATTCTGGTGTGCAAACGGCACAAAAGGTTTTAGGTTTGACTAAACAGCAAGAACTATGGGATTTATGTTCCTAATAGCTAATGTGCTGGAAATAATAGGGTTTACGAAAAGGTAGTTAAATGAAGCAAGAATGTTCCGACTGTGGTGTGGGTTTTAATTGTAGCTCAGACCAAGAAAATAAAACTTGCTGGTGTATTGCCTTTCCGGCGATTATGCCTGCAGAGTTTGAGCAAAACTGCCGCTGTCCGTCATGCCTTGCTAAAGCGATGGCAGATAAAATCGAACTCGCAATACAAACACAGACTTTAGATGAAATGCTAGCGCTTGCTAGACAATATCGTGGTCAAACAGGGCTTCTTGAGCATGTAGATTACACCATAGAGGCTCCCGATTATGTATTCAGCAAGTGGTACCATTTAAAGCGTGGAAGTTGCTGTGGTAATGGCTGTAGAAATTGCCCGTACTGATTTAATCTGCCTTATTTTGTTTTTTTCTAAAGCGATTAAAGGCGTAGTTCTTATTAAATGCAGCTAATTTATTGATGGAATAAAGTAATTTAAACAGCCTAAGTGGGATACGAATTGCTTTATTGTTATACGCATCACCCGCTAAGACAGAAATCACGGCAGATTTTATTTTTTGTTTGGTAGGGTGCTGTGCCGCTTCATCAGAGGACATGAGTAATTTATGCAGAGCAGGGCTGTTAAATCGGTAGATAAACCAGCAAAAGGCTTTGATTTCCTCTGCTACTGATTGTTCAAACTGACGCACTAAGGACTGATTATGGGTGTTATCCTCAAGTAATTGATCAACTAATTCCGCGCCCCTCGTTGCGCTTTGCATCGCGAGATACACACCACTAGAAAAAACAGGATCAACAAAGGCATAAGCATCGCCAATTAATAAAAAGCCATCACCGGACATAAGACTAGATTGGTACGAATAATTTCCCGTTGCTTGTGCCTTACCTTCTAACTGCGTATCTTTCATGCGTTCCTTTATCTCAGGAACAAGCGCTAAGGTTTGCTGTAAAAATTCAGTTAAAGGCGTGTTGCGTGATTTTAAATAATCAGGCCAGCACACGCAGCCGATACTCGTGGTGCCATCTTTTAGTGGAATGAGCCAAATCCAACCGTGCTTAAACCAATAAATACTGATATTACCTGCATCATTACCTGTTCTGCGCTGAACGCCCTTAAAATGACCATAAATAGCTGCCATTTTATGTTTTGGATTGATTTTTTTACTGCCGAGTTGTTGAGCAAGAACCGTATCGCGTCCTGAGGCATCAATCACATAACGTGCGGTCAATTCATGCTGATTCATTTGCTCATCACGCGCATGAATTTTCTTGATAGAATCGTTTAAATCAACACTTGTTACCGTCATACCTTCTAAGGTTGTTACGCCTTTTTGCTGACAATTTTTAAATAAGATTTCATCAAATTCAGAGCGCCTGACTTCATAGGAAAAAGGGTATTTTGCATTCGTTGCTTTGGAAAAATAAAAGGTATCTTGGGCGAGTGATGTCTCTTGGGAATTGAATTCAGCGGCATATTTTTTGATGCCAATTGCATCCACTTGATCTAGTACGCCAAGTTTTTCCAAAATCGGTAGATTCATAGGTAATAAAGACTCACCGATATGAAAACGCGGGTGATGCGCTTTTTCTAATACACAAACGTTGCGCCCTTTATCAGCTAGTAGGCTAGCAACGGTTGTGCCAGCAGGCCCGCCACCAATCACTAAGACATCAAAATGATTTTCCTGTGTTTTAGTCATGGTTATGCCATCGCACCATTAATATTAATGATTTGCCCTGAAATATAGTTGGCATCATCAGAACATAAAAAAGCAGCGAGAGCCGCGACTTCCTCAGGTTTGCCTGCACGTTTCATCGGCACGATATTTTTAATTGCCTGCGCATCAAAGCTATCTTCTGTCATGCTGCCTTGGATAATGCCAGGAGCAATAGCATTTACGGTGATTTTTCGCGAGGCAAGTTCTTGTGCCAGTGATTTTGTTGCACCATTTAAAGCGGCTTTTGCGGCGGAATAATTGCATTGCCCGCGATTACCCATGACACCCGCAACCGATGACATATTGATGATACGCCCCCAGCGGCTTTGGATCATCGGCATTAATAAAGGCTGAGTGACATTGTAAAAACCATGCAAAGACACATCAATCACATCAGTCCAATTTTTTCTATTCATACCCACTAATGGCGCATCGCGATGGATGCCAGCATTATTGATAATGATTTGAATCAAGCCTGATTCAGAGAGCTGTTTGACGGCGGCTTCGCTGGCTTCTGCATCGCACACATCAAAAGCGATGGCTTCGGCTGAGCCACCTTGTTGTTTAATGTTGTCTGCGGTCTGTTGTGCTTTGTCAAAGTTATGATTGCTATGCACAATCACATGGATATTATCTTGCGCGAGGCGCGTACAAATAGCAGAGCCAATATCGCCGCTGCCGCCAGTAATGAGTGCTTTTTTCATGGTTGGGTATGAATAACG